>JAYRVN010000311.1:0-9118 GCA_041918535.1 Chloroflexota bacterium | reverse complement strand
GGGATAGACCTGATCATCAACCTGCCGCCTCTCACTCGCACCCCGGTCGTTGTCGACAATTATCACGATTAGAAAATATCTCTGCCCGACTACGGCCACATTGGCCTCAGCGGCGCGCCGGACCTGCCTCAAAAAGCTTATTTGATCCTGGTTCCACCCGACGCACGGCCGATCCTTCAAGTGATCTCTGCTGCCTCCCATAGCCTGGAAGACATCACCCCCCTACCCGCCCCCAGCCAGGAATTGCTGGCCTATGACGCCGATGACCCGGCAGCCTGGCCGGAAGTCGCCGTCGCCTATCCCCCAATGGCGCAAGCTACCGGCTTATACCCGGCTGCGCCCGTCACGCTGGGCGCGCCATTCCGGCTGCGCGATTATCGCCTGGCGCCGATCATCCTTCAGCCGGTGCAAGCTGACCTGGCGCGCAACCGGCTGGTGGTTTATGACCAACTTCACCTGGCTGTGCGCTTTGAATACCCGGCAGGCCACGCGCCGACCGCCCACACCCGGCCTGAGAGCGCGACTTTTGCCCGCATCATACGGGCAAAGGTCTTGAACTACGCGGCCGGCCAAACCTGGCGCGAGTGGCAACCCGGCGCCGCTCTAACAGGGGCGTCGCCTTGCCTGGATGCCAATGCCTATCGCCTGGGTGTGCAACAAACCGGTCTCTACAAAGTCACGCGGGCCGATCTGGTCGGCCTGCCGACTATAGCCGCCGCTGCTCTGAGCATGTGCTACGAAGGGCAGGAAATTGCTATCCAGGTGCAAGATAAGAACAACAATGGTTGGTTTGACGGCGACGATGAGGTCTGGTTTTTCGGCCAGAGCATCAAAACGCGGGATACTCAGACGAATATCTATTGGCTGACCTATGGCGGGAGCGGACATGCGCGCATGGGCGGTTTGGGCGGCCTGCCCGGCAGTGGGACTATCGTAACTGAGTATGCGCCGCTGATACATCTGGAGCGCGACGAATTATATCAGCCGCGCTTGCCGTTGAGCGATCCTAACAGCCTATATGACCATTGGTTTTCCCAACCGATCTCCTATGGCTATGCTGAAACCGGCGTCTGGTCGGCTCAGTTTGCGCTGACGGAAAAATCGGCCGAATCCGATGCCCTGGTGCAAGCCGAGGTGTGGGGCTACACGGAAAATACGCCACACCGCTTCCAAATAAAACTCAATGATCACCTGCTCGGCGTCTTTGAATTTGAAGGTAGCGGCGAAGAAACCGGTCCGCAGTTATTTAGCGCTGAGGCGGAAGCCGCCTGGGTGGTCAACGGCGTCAATCAGGTGACGGTTGAGGCGCTGCCTAATCTCGGCGACGCAGTCAATCACCGTATGTTAGTCAATTGGGTAGAAGTTGCCCCTTACCGTAACCTGGCGGCGGGGAACGGGCAACTGATCCTCACCCAAACTGCCGGCGGCGCCTGGAAGTACCAGCTCAACGGCTTTAGCAACCCTCGCGTCTTCGATGTGACCATACCCAATTATCCGCGACAGGTGCTCAACACCACCAACACGGCTTTCCAGCCGGATGAAAACGCCACAACGTTTCCGGCAACCTATCTGGTGACGGATGAAGCGGGCTTGCTGGGCACAGCAACCGGCGCGTTGACGGTGCAGAAGGATTCGCCCTCAAACCTGCGGGCAGCGGGCAATGCGGCCGACTATATCATTATCACGCAGCCGGAATTTGACGACGCGCTGACGCCGTTGGTCAATTGGCGCCAGAGCCAGGGCTTATCCGTAAAAACGGTGTACGTTCAGGATATTTTCGATGAGTTCGGCTATGGCCGCTATGCCACGCAGGCCATGCGGGATTTTTTACTGTATGCCTATACGGCCTGGACGGGCGGCAATGAAAGCCAGCCGTTGCCGCCGGCAGCTTTTGTCCTGTTGGCCGGGGACAGTAGTTACGATCACCGCAATATCTTGGGGCAGAATGGGAATAAGGACCAGGTGCCTGTGTACTTGCGTTCCGGCGTGGATCGTTGGATGGGCGAGGCGGCAGCTGATAACCAATATGTGGCTTTTGGGGAACAGCGTGATTTGCCATTCCTGCTATTAGGACGATTGCCGGCGGAAAATTCGGCCGAAATGTCCGTCATGGTCAACAAGATTCTCGCCTACGAAGCGACTGCGCCCGCGCCCGGCTGGCAAAATCGCCACCTCTTCATCTCCGACAACACATTGCAAGACCGGGTTGTGCCCCCCGGCCAACAAGGCTGCGTGCCCGATCCGGCCGGCGACTTTTTTGGCTTGATGGACGCGTTCCTGGCCGAGCATTTCCCCGCCGGACAGATGTTCACCCGCCTCTACTATGCCGAATGCTATGAAAACGCCCCCCAGCCCCATTACGCCTACGACCCGTTAAGCATGGGCAATCGTTTCCTCAACGCCTATAACAGCGGCTATGAGTTCATCGTCTACTTCGGTCATGCCGGCCCCACCTTGTGGGCGGCCGAACAATTCGTGACGCTTGATCTGCTGAGCGCCCTGAACAATAACAACCGGACTCCCATCATGTTGCCTATGACCTGCTTGGAAGGGCAAAGCCATCTGACCTTCGAAGGCTTGTCCGAAAGCATGCTCAAACGCAGCCCCGGCGGCGCTGTTGCCAGCTTTGCCCCAACCGGTCTCCAGGTACACACCGGCCACGATCTCCTGCTCAACGGCTTCTATGCCGGCGTCTTTGACGACAACTTGCCCGACTTAGGTAGCGCGATCTTCTCCGGCAAATTGCTGTTAAAGACCGGGGCGTCGGCCTATCAGGATTTGCACGACACATTCGGCTTGCTAGGCGATCCCGCCTTGCGCTTCAATTTGTGGCAGCCTCAGGCGCAACTTACCCTGCCGATCATCCTAAAGCAATGAGACTGCTCACGCGCCGCGGCGGCCGCGCTCTCGTCGTTGCGGCGGCCGGCTAAAGGTTTATGGCCCAACTCGATCACCTGCTCATCGCCGACCTGCTCCGCCGCGCCCTGGCGGGTGGGCAACAGCCCTGGCTGACCATCACCAGCAACAGTATGTTGCCGTTGTTGGCGCGGGGCGATCAGATTCAACTGGCGGCGTGTTCGGCCGAAACGCTGCCGCCCGGCGAGATTATTGTGGTTGTCGCCGCCGACGCGCTCCTCGCCCACCGGTATTGGCGCTCCGTCACGCAAGGCGGGCAGACCTGCCTGATCACCCGTGGCGATCGGCCGCTCTCGCCTGACCCGCCCTGGCCCGCCGCCGCCTGCCTGGGACGCGTGGTAGCGCGTCGGCGCGGAACGCGCACACTGGCTTTAACTTCAGGCTCAGGCCGGCGCCTCAATGCGCATCTGGCCGGACTGGCCCGTTTCGAGGAAGCTGCGTTCACATCCGTTTATCCGGCCGGCGCGCGTCGTTGGGCCTATTGGCCGACGCGTTTGAGCCGGGCATTACTCTTGCGTTGGGGCTATTTTAGCGTAGCCGTCGTTGAATTCATCTCTGCGCGGCAAAAGGATTCTCATGTCAAGCATCAGTCGTAGCGGACGGCGCGATCTGGCGATCGGATTGGCCGTTCTATGGGCAATGTTAGCGCTGCCGGTTTGGGCCAGCGTGGAGCTAACCAGCTTCCGCGCCGAAATTAGCAGCCAGGCGGTTACCATCATTTGGGAAACCCAATCAGAACTGGATAACCTCGGCTTCAATGTTTATCGCGCCGAACGCGCCACGCCCATCTTCTCCGATTTATCGGCCGATGAGCGCGTGCGCATCAATCCCGGCGTCATCCCCAGCCAGGGCGGAGTTACCGCCCACACGTACAGCCTGTCGGACACTCAAGTGCGGCCGGAAGTCACCTATTACTATTGGTTGGAAGACCTGGATAACCAGGGTGGCGCAGGCTATCACGGGCCGTTGCGTGTGGCCCTGTCGGGTGGCGAGCCGGTGGTACTCCCCACGCTAAATGCCGTGGTCACGGTGACGCCGACCAATACGCCGCCGCCAGTCACGGCGGCGCCAACCAGCACAACCGCGCCCTTGACAAACACGCCGCAGCCGACCGTCGCCGCTACGGCGCTACCTATTGCTACGCCGACTCTGCCCGCGCCCACTGTTCGGCCGACCACACCGCCAACGCCATTCGCGCCGACGGCGGCGCCGCCTTTGCCGACCGCCCCGGCGGGCGGTGATGCGCCGTCGCCCCGGACGGAAAGCACACCTTTGGCTGAGTTGTCGTTGCAACCGACGGCTGAGGCCGGCAGCGCGTTAGCTGAAATCATGCCCAGCCCTGAGGCCGTAGCTGTGGCGGCTACACCCGTCACGATCGGGACAGATGTCGCCAACAACCTGGAGGCAACCACAGCCGACCCGGATACCCCAGCGGCGACAGCCAACCCGGCGCGCGGTTTGTTGATTGCCATTGGGGCGCTGGCGTTGGCGGCGCTAAGTATTGGCGGGGCGGCCTTGATTTATTTGGTGCGCCGCCCGCGTGCAGAATGAGGCTTAACCTTTTCGAGGCGATATGTCACGTTATCTGATGCTCATTTTCCTGGCCCTGACGACTGTTATTCTGTTAACGCTCGGCGTTTATAACCTGGTGAACTCCGGTTCCCCGGAGTCGCCGGACGGAGCGGCGATGACGTTGCCCGATGGCGTCGCGCCACGAGCGGCGCGGCTAACGGTGACGGAGACAGGCATGATGGCTGCGCCTCTACGTGTGTTGCGCGAGTCCAATCTGCCGGTGGATCGTTTTTCGGCCGATACGCTCAGCCTCACCTACCAGGGCAAACCCATCGCCTTCTACATTGACCAGGATAGTCAGGATGGCTTTCTCTACTTCTACGGCCAGGCCGTCACCAATACCCTCGCCGGACCGGCGGTCTACTGGCTGGAGCCGGGTCAGGGTCTGGCCATGACGCAACGCGCCGCCCAACCCTCCAAACCCGGCGCATCAGTCGGCGAATATCAGCGTCGCTGGGAGGAGAACAGCACGTTTCAACCCCGCACCAATGGGGGCGACGCCTGGTTGGGAATGTCTTTGTTTGCTCCGATGACCCAAGTTTTCTCGCTCGACAGCATCACGCCCACAGGCGATTCGGCCGAATTGCGGGTGCGTTTTTGGTCTAGCAATGAATCGCCCGTCGAACCGGATCATCACGTCCGACTCCTGCTGAACGGCGAACAACTGATAGAGCGTACTTGGGACGGCATCAAAGAAGAGACCCTCACGGCCATACTGCCGCCGGGGCGTCTGCAACCGTCTGGCAACGAGTTAACCATCGTCGTGCCCGGCGACACCGGCGCAGCCGGCGAAGCGCTCTATCTGGATTGGGTAGACCTGACCTACACAGGCCGCCTGGAACTGGATCATCATCAACTGCATTTTCAAAGCGACGCCGATAACCTGCTGGTACATAATGCCGGCGCCAAAGCCCTCGTCTTCGATGTAACCAATCCGACAGCGCCGCAACTATTGGTCGGGGCGACCGCGTCGGATGAAGGATTGAACTTCGCCGGCGGCGGTCTGGCCGGCAACGGCCTGGGCGGCGAATACCTGGTGCTAGAGCCTGACCACGCGCTAGAGCCGGCGATCTCGCTGGTTCCCGGGCGCACGCCTTTGCGCGAGGCCGGCCGAGGCGCCGACTATATCGCCATTGTGCCGGATATCGGCGGGGAGCAAAACGGTTTTGCCAAGGCCTTGCAACCCCTGCTAGATTATCGCATCGTTCAGGGTTTAAAGGTGGCATCGGTCAATCTCTCGCAAATCTACGACGAATTCTCTTTTGGGCAATCCTCGCCGGCGGCTATGCGCGATTTTCTGGCTTACGCTGTCCAGAATTGGCAGCCCTCGCCACGCTTTGCTTTGTTAGTGGGCGATGCCTCGTATGACCCGCATCAATTCACCAACGGCAAAAATGTGGATTACATCCCCACCTATCTGATATTCACCCAATATGCGGGTTATGTGGCGTCGGACACGTACTTTGCCTTATTTGACGAGGGGAGCCTGGCACCGGGGATTGCGATCGGCCGATTCCCGGTGCAAACGCCGAAGCAAGTGGCCACTATCGTCAACAAGACCCTGGCCTATGAGCAAGCCGGATCGGCCGATTGGCTCAAACGCGCCCTACTCGTCGCCGATGACGAAACAATTTTCAATCAGGTCTCCGACGCATTGGCAAGCAGTCTGGAAACTCGCTCGTTCCAGGTTGACAAACTGTACATGACCCAGAATGAAGACATCCACGATTCGCTCATTAGCATCCTCAATCAGGGCGTGGGCATTCTAAACTATGTCGGGCATGGCAGCGTTCGGGTTTGGGGCGACGAGCGCGTCTTTGAAGCCGAAGATGCCGCCGTGCTCAACAACGGCCTTCAACTGCCCATTTTCACCACCTTCACCTGTCTGAACGGCTATTTTAATCATCCCGTAGATGACGCCCTGGCTGAGACCTTACTCTGGGCCGACCAGGGCGGCATTGTGGCTGCCATTGCGCCCTCCGGTCGTTCCACTACCAGCCAACAATTGCCGCTGGCGGACGCTTTCTTCCAAGCGCTGCTCACCGGCGAGACACAAACATTGGGGGAAGCCTTACAACACGCCAAAATCGCCGGCGCCGGCGACCCAAATCTAGCCGAAGTTATCCATACCTTCAACTTGTTGGGCGACCCGGCCCTGCGATTCCATTTGCCCTGACAGGCGCAAGCGCTACAGATTGGGCAACAGGTCGGTGAATATCCCCAGGAGACCGATAGCGACCAACAGCCCCCCTGACAGACGCGTCAATGTCCGGTAATGCTGTGTGGTCCAGCGCGTCAGGCGGCGTTGCAGCGGCTCCGCCAGAATGGGCAGCAAGAGTAGCGGCCAGCCGAAACCAAGGCCAAAAGCCAGAAAATAGAGCAGGCTGCTGCTCAACATGCCCGGATTACCGGCCCCCAACAAGAAGGCGCTGACCACAACCGGGCCGGTACAAGGCAGCGTCATCGGCCCAAGCAACAGACCATACACGTAGGCAGCGCCATACGGATTGCGCAATATGGGGGTTTGCACACTCGCCAGACGTGCAAACGGGTTGTAACCGGCGAGCATAAAAAGCCCCAGGAGAATGATGCCGCCATAAATCACCGGCAGGAGTGTTGGCAGGATGGCCCCAAAGGATTTCTGCCCCCAATAGAGGGCTGCGCCGATAACCAACATCAGGCTCAAGATGCCTGCCAGGACTAACACCCCTAGCCAACGCCCGGCGCGGCGCGTCTGGGGATTGTCGGCGTTGGCGCTCATATAGGCCAGCAGGCCAGGATAAAGCGGCAACACACACACGTTGGTCAAGATGGCGCTGTTACCCAGAATAAAAGCTTGCAGTAGTTGGCTCATGTTAAATTAAAGTCCCAATCGGGTGACTCGGCGGCCTTGGGAGACAATCAACGCCGACGAGCCACCCGGAAAACTGGACTTCGATTTAGCCTCCAACGGCCTGAATACGCTGGACAATTTCGGCGGCCGACTCAAAACCCGTCACCAACTCCGTGGCTGTGCCATCCGGCAGAACCAAGAAGTGCGGGGTGGAAGGGGGGTTGGCAATGGTCTGACCGAATTCGGCCGAAAGTTCGCGCAACATCTCCGGCGTCATGACGGCAAAGAGCCAATTGAAGCCGGTCTTATCGGCATAGTCCACCAATTCCGCAGCAGTCAGATTGGTCTCTACGCTCAGCCCAATGAAAACCACCTTGTCGGCGTCAAGCTGCACCTGCGCGTCGCGCACATTCTCCAATTGGCGGCGGCAATTCGTGCACCAGGTTGCCATCGGCTCCACATAGAGGGTTTTGCCGGCCATATTGGCCAGGGTGAAGGTCTCGCCGGTGCGGGCATTCACCAGAGGCAGGGTTGCCCAGGCCGGCAACGCCATCATTTCTTTTTCCCCACTCATAGCGTCGGCGTCTTTCATCATGACGTCGCCGCTATCGGTGTCGCTCTCGCCCGACATGACGGCTTCAGTAGCCGCCTGTTCAAGCATTGGGGTCATCTCACCTTTGTCCATAGCGGCGCTGCCGCTATCGGCCATACTCCCCATCTGCTGATCGGTTGCCATCGTCTCCTCTGTCGGAGTCAGTTGGGAAGCACCACAAGCCACCAACAGGCCGAGGGTCAGGACAAAGAGAACGACTATCCAGGTTTTCTGCATGATACAAACTCCTTATTTCGATGTGAAGGGTGATATTGGGGCGTGTTTGACTCAAGCGTCACACGACCCTAGCACGTGGAATATTAACTTTCAGAGCTTGCAATCCGCTAACGATTACCTTAAGAAACCCTAAAGGTCTTGAAGACCTTTAGGGTTTTGAGGTTTCGCGGAGTCAATTGGCAGGGATGGTAGCGAGGTGGCGGGTTTGGTGGCGCAACATAGAGGCAGGCAACAACAAAATAACCGTCAGTCCAGCTCCCACCCAATGCGGCCACGTCGGCCCACTGGCAAAGAGAAAGCCACCCATGACGGTGCCGAAAATGGTGGCCAGGCTCACCGCCGACTGGAACACACCGAGGATGCCGCCGCGCATTTCATCCGGGGCCAGGCGGGTGGACAGCGCCTGCAAGGGCGGCATTAACAGGCCCATGCCGCAAGCGAAAAAGAGCGAGCCAAAGGCGGCAATCCAGGGTGACGTCGCCAGGGCAAAAATTAAGAAGCCCACGGTGCGCGAGACAATTCCCAGCATCGCGATCAACGGTTCACTATAGCGCCGCACGACGCGCGGCAACAAGAGTGTTTGGGTGGCGAATTGGCTCAGGCCAATGACAGTGAACAACAAGCCCACCCCCAGATTGGTCAGGCGCGGATTGACATCGGCAAAAAGCACGGCCTTGCCGTAAAGCGCAAAAGTTGCCTGCAACATTCCCAGGCCGAATTGCCCGACAAAGGCAATGATGAGGACTAACGCCAGCGGCAGGTTGCCGGCAATGGCCTTCAAACTGAGTCGCCCGGCGGGAGAGCGCCGGTTGAGGGCGCGTTGCTCAGCCGTGAGAGATTCGTCCAACATCCACCAGGTGAGGATGACGACGACGATGGAGCCGACGGCGGCCACCCAGAAAGGGGCTTGGGGGCCGAAAACGGCCGATAACCCGCCGCCGGCGGTGGGGCCAAAGATAAAGCCCAGG
>JAYRVN010000310.1:0-4575 GCA_041918535.1 Chloroflexota bacterium | reverse complement strand
TGCGTGCTACGTTGATTTAGCACGTAGCGTTGAATGGGCGCGCCGCAAAGGTAACATGGCGCGCCCGTGCGGCGAAAAACCATCACCGCATTCTGCATATCCCCTTTCGCCCCGTCCGGCTTCACATAACTATCAATACTGGCCCCTTCCCGGGCGATTCCCAGCGCCAGCACATGCCGGATAGCCCCATATAAACGCCTGACTTCAGCCTCGCTCAGCCGATTAGCGCGGCGTTCCGGGTGCAGCCCGGCGTGAAAGAGCGCTTCATCCGCGTAGATATTGCCTACTCCGGCCAGAAAAGTCTGATCAAGCAACAACGGTTTCAGCTTTTGCCCGCGTCCGGCCAGGCGCGCCCGTAAGTCGTCTACGCCAAACGCATCGCTCAACGGCTCCGGGCCCAGTTTGCCCAGAATCGTAGCCGGATCGCGCACCAGATACACTTTGCCGAATTTGCGCATATCCCGGAAGCGCAACTCGCGCCCGTTGTCCAGGCCGAAGACGGTGTGATCATGTTTGCTTAACGGTTGCCCGGCAGCCACTACGGACAGATGGCCGGTCATTTTGAGGTGAATGAGCAAGGTCTCCCCATCGCTCAAGCTGAAGACCAGATATTTGGCCCGGCGCTGTAGCTCAAGGATGCGGCGTCCCACGAGGCGAGCGGACAGTTCGTCTGGAGTGGGTGCGGCAATATGTTTCGGCCAGGTGTTGCGGAAGGAGGTGATGATTCGGCCGATCACATCCCCGCGCAACCCCCTGACCACCGTCTCTACTTCCGGCAATTCAGGCATATCACACCAGGAATCGGCCGCTCTCGTAGAATAGTTCCCCATCCACCCAAATCTGCCCGCCCTGACGCATATCGCAAATCATGTCCCAGTGGATGGCCGAGATATTCTTGCCGCCGGAATCGGGATAGCTCCGGCCGAGCGCCATGTGGATTGTGCCGCCGATCTTCTCGTCAAAAAGAATGGAGCGGGTAAAGCGTTGGATGCCTGTATTGGTGCCGATGGCGAACTCGCCTAGATAACGCGCCCCGGCATCGCTGTTGAGCATCTCTTGCAAGAACGCCTCGTTTTTGTCGGCGCGCGCCGCCACCACCTGCCCCTTCTCGAAGCGGAGTTCTACCCCGGCCACTTCCCGCCCGCGGTTGATCGCGGGGTAAGAGAAGCGCACCCAGCCGTTAACCGAATCCTCCACCGGCCCGGTGAAGATTTCACCGCAGGGCATATTGTGTTGGCCGTCGCCGTTGATCCAGGTGCGTCCGCTGGTTGATAGGCTCAAATCCACGTGCGGCCCCTTGACCTCGATGGTATGTTTATCCGTCAACCATTCAATCAGTCTTGCCTGACGGGTGTGAAAGGCTTGCCATTCTGCTACCGGGTCTACCTTGTCCACATGGCAGGCGGCATAAACGAAATCTTCGAATTCGCTCAAAGACATGTCGGCGTCTTGGGCCAGAGCGTTGGTGGGATAGAGCGCCGCCACCCAACGCAACGCGCCGGTAGACTGCCGTTGCATGAAAATTTCACCCAAGGGGAAGGCGGCGCGTTGCTGGCGTTGCTGGCGCGCCGGATCGGCGCTGTTGAGGGCGCGGGTGTTGTCCATGGCCAGCATGTTGATCAGGCAATCATAGCTTTCAATCAATAGGCGGTGGGGCGGCGCGATGAAATCTAACTGGGCGTCGCTGGCTTCTTTGAAGAAAATCTCCTCAAACCCGGTCTCTCGCCAGTCAACATACGGGAAGCCGCCGGCTTGCAAGACGGCGCGATAGACTTCCAGCACAAGGGGCAGGGCGGCGGTGGAGCCGCGCAAGATGACTTTGTCGCCCGGCTTAACGGCGACGGAATAGTTGGTGAGTAGCCGGGCTAATTGGATGATTCTGGGATCGGCCACAAGGGTCTCCTTAAACGGGTCGTTCAGATTTGGGCTGATTATAGCGCAAAGTTGTGCGGCGGAGGGGGAGCGGGTAGAATGACGGCGCGATGTATCCTGAGGACCCGGTACTGGTGGCGTATGTGCGGGATTCGGCCGATTTTGCTCTCATTCGGCGCGAACAATGGTACCGTGTGCCCCAACGCCACGCCCCCAAAGGCCTCTATGCTGCCTACATCGCCTTCTACTTCGGCCGCGCCTTTGGCGACCAAAAATACGCTGTTCACTACTACGCCCAAAACCTGGGACACGAACTCACCACCCGGCGTCAACTCTTTCCCGATCAACCCGACCATCCCCGCGCCGATGAGGCGTATTATAAGATTCAGTTGGGCCCTTTGCAGCAGCGCGCTCATCCCATCGTCAGCCTGCGCTGGCGACGCATCCTTTTTCTGCATACCACCTGGGACCGCTTTCAAGACGCCACGGAGATCAACGATCTCTTCCTGGAAGGCGGTTACTACGTTGACCGGCTCTACGCCATCCTCAAAGAGCATGGCTTGCAGCCTGAGCGCCATTACAGTTTGTGTGACGGTCAGGCCGTTTACCGGACCGACCTTGCCCTGCCAACCGCTGCCGGTTGGTTAACGGCGCGGGCCACCCAACTCGTCGCCGATGAAGGGCAGATCGTTCAATTGGCCGAACAGTGGGCGCGCCAGGCGGGTGGTTTGCCTCACCCTTCCGAGCTTGACGGATAGCGTAAGAAGAGATTCTCCAACACCAGCAACGTGTTAGCGTTATGGTCCAATTGCCACAAGGCGGTTTGCGTATCGTGAAGATGTGCCCGAGCGCCGTCCGGCGTCCAACGACGGGCCAGAGCCGTCAGTTCCTGGGTCAGATCAACGTTCGTGATGGCGGCCGCCGCCGCGCCGTTTGCCAATAGCAGCACATCCCGCCACCAACTAAGCCATGTTTCCAGCAAGTCGGGCAGGGTCTCGGCTTGCTCCGCCAATTGAGCCGCCAACTGAAAGCGCGCCACGCGCTTCCCTTGTAAAGCTTGGCGTAACGCGTTCAAGTGCGCCTGGCGCGTGGCTAGTCGGCCTGGCTCTTGCGCAGCGGCAATGGCCCAGCCGGGGCGTCCCTGAGCCAGATGCGCCAGTAAGGCGGCCTGGTCCGGCGGCAACTGTCGGCGTTCGCGCAAGAGTTGCTCGATCAAGTCCGTCGGCAGGGGGCGCAGCGCCAATATCCGGCAGCGTGAGCGGACCGTTTCCAGCAAGGCCTCGGCTTCTAGCGCCGTTAGGAGCAGGATGACGCGCTCCGGCGGCTCTTCCAACGTCTTGAGAAAGGCGTTGGCGGCATTGGGGTTGGCTGTGTCGAAACGTCGCAGGATCGCCACTTTGTAGCGCCCTTCGTAGGGGGCGAGTTGCAACGCTTGCTGCAGTTGGCGAATGGCCTCGATCTTGTAGGAGGGCTTGCCGCGACCGCTGACCTCCGGCGTCATCAGAATAACATCGGGGTGACGATCCTGGGCAATGAGACGACAGGCGCGGCACATACCGCAGGGGCGCACGCTGATGTCGTCGGCGGCGCAATTGAGCGCCTGGGCGAAGATGCGCGCCAGCATAGTCTTGCCGACTTGCTCCGGGCCGGTCAACAGGTAGGCGTGGCCCACGTGTCCATGCCGAATGGCGTTATGCAGGACATGCGCGGCCCAGGTGTGTCCGATCACTTCTGCCCAGCCTGGGCTGATGGATGAATGAATGGTCGCCGGTTGCGCCAGGGTCACAAGTACTCCCGTATTTCTGTCGCCGCGTTTGCGCCCGCCTCGGCCGGTCGGGATACGGCGCGCAGGTTACCTGATAATGCTAACATACTCTGACCAAAAGTGATATAAGCGAGAATCGTCGAGTCATCGAACTGTGCGCGGAGTGAGTTATAATGGTGGGGAGATTGTGTGTGTGGAGAGCGTAAACATGCGTGAAGTGGTGATTGTGAGTGCAGTGCGGACGCCAATCGGCCGAATCTCCGGCGCTCTAGCAACGGTGCGCGCCGATGATCTGGCGGCCCTGGTCATCCGCGAAGCCGTACAGCGAGCCGGGATCGATCCCCAACAGATCGAGGAAGTGTATATGGGTTGCGCCAACCAGGCCGGCGAAGATAATCGCAACGTCGCCCGTATGGGGGCGCTCCTGGCCGGCCTGCCGCACAGTGTGGCCGGCGTCACTTTCAACCGCCTGTGCGCCAGCGGCCTGAACGCCGTCAACCAGGCCGCGCGCGCTATCGCCTGCAGCGAGGGGGATATCTTTGTGGCCGGCGGCGTGGAAAGCATGACCCGCGCCCCCTATTCGCTGCCCAAAAATCCGCAAGCCTTTGGCCCGAATGGCAACATCACCGGTTGGGATACCACCTTAGGTTGGCGGTATCCTAACCCTAAAATGGAGAAGCTGTTCCCGCTGGAAGCGATGGGCGAGACGGCGGAGAACATTTATGAGCTAAGTTGTGCGGGCGGCATTGCCGGTGGGCCGATCACGCGCGAGGAACAAGACGCCTTTGCGCTGGAAAGCCAGCGCCGCGCCTGCCAGGCAATCAACGCCGGGTACTTTCGCCAGGAGATCACGCCGGTGCCTATCCCACGCCGCAAGGGCGAGCCGCTCCTGGTGGAGGTTGACGAGCATCCCCGCATCCGACAGACGCCGGACGGCT
>JAYRVN010000309.1:0-3696 GCA_041918535.1 Chloroflexota bacterium | reverse complement strand
TAGGCAACCTGACGGTGAATGGTCTGACGGCGCAGGATGAGGACTTGAGCGCGCTGAATCTGTCCACGGGGGTGTGGTCGTTGTACTTTGACGGCTCGGATGTGGGGTTGTTGGAGTTGACGACGGAAGATGTGAACGGGGCCTGGGTGAACGCGACGGCCAGTCAGGTGTATCTGACGACGGTGGGAGCGTTCGATGTGCCGGGGGTGACGGGAGACGGCTCCGACATTCTGTTGTGTCAGGTGGGGTCGTTGGGGAATGCGACGAGTTGCACGTATAGCCTGTACTGGGATGGCTCGGCGCATGGGGTGACGAGTGTGCTGGATGGGTTGGAGCTGATTCTCCCCTAGACTAGTAGGGTAGGGGGGAAGGGTTGACGATGCAGCGGAGCCGGGTGGAGGGCCTGGTTCCGCTGTGAGCTTGGGAAGATTGGGCCACGTCTGGGTATATGGCTGCGCCGCGCCGGGGCTTATTCGGCAAGGTCGCGGTCAAGGTGGTCGAGGTCAACTTGCCGGCCCCCGGCCGCGCGTAGCGCATCTTGCGCGGCCGGGGTGAGGCCCAGGCGGGAGAAGATGGCGTAGTGAATGCGCCAAGCGGCGGGGTCGGCGTCCAGGTCTTGCAGCAGGCGGGGGGTCTTGACCTCTATGAGTTCGCGCACGACGGGACGGTCAACGGGTGACGTCCCCCATTTGCATTCGCCGATGAGCATCTCGCGCCGCGTCCAGTCGAGGGCGACCACGTCAATCTGCACCCGGCGGCTCCAGTGGCTGCCGACGGCCTGGGGGGTGAAGGGTAAGCCGCCTGATCGTCCTGAGGTAACTACCCATTCTTGAGCCAGTTCCTCAAAGGCGGTTTGTCCCACGAAGCTGCGCAATTCTTGCTGGATGTGGGTCAGTACCTGATCCGGCGCGAAGGTTATCTGGTCGAGATGGGGGGCCAGGAAACGGAAGTAGAAGCGCAGGTAGGGATCGGCCAGGTGGTAGCGCCCCTGACGCGACTGGCGCTGCTGGGCGATGGTGAGGGTGGCCGGCAGGCGGCGTTTGACTAGTTTTAGGGCTTGTAGGGTGGACAGATAGGCGGAGAGATGGGCGGAGCCTAGCAAACTGGCTCCGCCAATCTCTTTTAAGGTGTGGTAACCGGCACCGATGGCCTGTAAGATGGCCAGATAGACGGACGGTTCGCGCACTTCGTCGTAGAGTAAGAGGGCCGGTTCGGCCAGGAACATGCTGCCCGGCGCGGCGACGATCTGGCGCAGGTTGTGGCTGAGGGAACGGGTGGGGTCTACCCAGTTCCAGTAGGCCGGGACGCCGCCGAGGATGGCATAGGCCGCGACGCGTTCTTCGGCCGACCAGACGGGGAAATAGTGACGCAAGCTGGCGAAGGGTAGGGGTTGCAGGAGCCATTGGCCGGTGAATCGGCCGAAAAGCGGCGACTGGTGGGCGATTAAACTGTGCATCACATTGACCTGCGACCCGCATAAGACCAGGACGAGTGGACTGTTCTGCAGGTAGCGGTCCCAGGCGTATTGCAGGGCGGAGAGCATGGCGGTATCGGCCGTGGCCGCATACGGCAGCTCGTCTAGAATCAGGATGTGCCGCTTCTCCGGCAGGCGCGGGGCCACCCAATCCCAGAATTCCGACCAACTGCTGAAATCAATGGCCTGGTGGACAGGCACATGGAGCAGGCGGGCGAAAAGTTTGCGGCGTTGTAGGGGGGCCGACTCTTTTTCCGCCATCCAGTAGGTGTAAGGCAGACCACTGGCGACGGCCCAATGCCGGAGCAATTCAGTTTTGCCGACGCGCCGGCGGCCATAGAGCAGGATCATCTGCCCTTGAGGGCGGGTCAGGAGTTGCTGCAGAAAAGCCAATTCGTGGGTGCGGTTGACGAACATCGGACAGCCTTTTAAAGATTAGCCTCTTGGAGATTATTATAATCTGTATGTGGCTTGTATGGCAAATGGCGCAACAACCTGCGACATCACACGAACGGCGGGGCTGTTAGTGGGGTGGGGCGTCGGCCACATAACCCTGCGGCAAACTGGCGCCCTGTTGGCTATTCCCGCACAAGAACCGGCGCTTTTTGGGGGAGATGGGATGAAACCCGCTGACAGCGGCGGCGCTAATCGTTTTCTTCAACCAGTTTGACCCAGGGTTGCGCCGCCGCCCGCACAAGACGCTTGTCAACCGTCCACAATTCGCCCCCCAAACTCTCGGCCAACGCCAGGTAGAAGCTGTCGTAGGCTGTGGCGCGCTGCAGACGCTCTGTCCAGGCCAGCGCGCTAAGGGCCTGCTCGTCATCCGGTGAGATGAGTTGCACGCCGAGCCGGTAAGCCAGGCGCAAGCCTTCCCGACTGCTGGCGGGACTCAGATGCCCGAAATGGGCCATTTTGGCAAATGTGGCGGCGATTTCATAGGCCCACAGAGTCGGCGCGCACAGTTGATAGCCCTGGCGCTGCCATTGGGTGACGAGGTCGACATACAGCGCCTGGCGCGGATGGGGAGCGATGAGTTTGAAGGCGATCCCGGCATCAATGGTTACGTAGGTAGTCATGACGTTCCTCGAGATCGGCGCGAGTTTGCGCCCAAATGGCCTCGACGTCCGGGGGCTCTCCCTGGCGTTCTGCCAGAATCCTGGCCGTCAGGGCCGCATTGGCGGCTAGCCAAGCTTCCCATTGGCTCAATTGGGATTGTGTCTCGGTGTGCTGAATGCGCTCGTAATCAGCTAAACTGACGATGACTGCTTTAGGTTTGCCGCGAGAGGTCAGCACGATCTTTTCGCCGCCAAAGGCGACGCGGTTGAGTAACTCGGAAATTTCGCGTTTAACTTGCCCAATACTGACCTGGAACTCGGTCATGCAGTCACCTATGAATGTGCAATATCATCTTCTTCATGATTTTACACGATTTTGTTACCCGCGTACAGGGATATTTTGCCGCATTCTGCTACTTAAGATAAGAGTAATTAAACCAACCATGCCGTTTTGACATCCCCAAACCCGCACCCCAACACCCCCACGAGGGCCCTGCCCTGGCGGTGCTACTTCCGCCTCCACCAGACCCCAACCGCCCTCGGGCTAGCTCCACACTAAGCGCGACCGGCCCCGCCTGCCCGGCGCGAACGCTCGCCCAGCCTGTCCTGCCGCCCACGCCCACCGCCGCTCTTCAAATGCTTGACAGCTTCCGCCGCTATCCGGTACACTACAAGAAATTATGATTGACTGAAATTCGGAGAATCAGACGATGACCATCGACGAGGCCGCTGCCCCCCGCCGCTATACTGTCCAGGTGCGCCAACGCGGACAAATTACCCTGCCCAGCCAGGCCCGCCAGGCCTTGGCTCTGGCGGAAGGGGACGCGCTGACCCTTTGGCAGGTAGGCGACGCCCTGGTCCTGACCTCCCAGGCGCCCCGCTTCCCCGCTCTGGCCGACAGGTTGGCCGAGTTGCTGGACGAAACCGGCCTCAGCCTGGCCGACTTGCTGCAGGATTTGCCCCGTATTCGCTCAGACATTTACCGCGAGACTTACGGGGGAAACGCCACATGAGCGCCCTGGTCTTCGTCGACGCTAACGTCCTGCTGGCCGGCAGCGGCTCGCGGAGCGGCGCCAGCCGCGCCGTGCTCAGCCTGGGTGAGTTCGGCCTGATCCAGCTCGTGGCTACCCGCCAGGTGCTGGATGAGGTGGAGCGCAATTTGCGCCT
>JAYRVN010000308.1:0-1767 GCA_041918535.1 Chloroflexota bacterium | reverse complement strand
TCGGCATCATCTACGGGGCCATCGTCTCCTTCGCCCAGACCGATGTCAAACGGCTGGTGGCCTATTCCAGCGTCAGCCACCTGGGCTTCGTCATGCTGGGCATCTTCTCGCTCAACCCCGCCGGCCTTTCCGGCGCGATTCTGCAAGGCGTCAACCACGGCCTCAGTTCGGGCGCGCTGTTTTATATTGTCGGCATCCTCTATGAACAACGGCACACACGCAAAATCTCCGATTACGGCGGGGTGTGGAAGGTCATGCCCATCTTCTCGGCCCTGACCCTCATCATCACGCTGTCCAGCATGGGCCTGCCCGGCCTCAACGGCTTTGTGGGCGAATTCACCATTCTGCTCGGCTCCATGGGCGGCGTGGCCTACGGCGCGCAGCCCTGGATTTTCACCGCTTTCGCCACGACCGGCGTCATCCTGGCCGCCGTCTACTTGTTGTGGATGTTCCAGCGCGTCTTCATGGGACCGGTGGACAAAGTCGAGAATGAGCATTTACGCGACATCACGCGCGGCGAATTGGCGATCATGCTCGCCTTCATCCTCTTCATCGTCTGGATCGGCATCGCGCCGGGCAGCTTCTTCGACACGATGAACGCCTCGGTGAAAGCTTTGAGCGATGTCTTTGCCGGTCTGGCAACGACCATGCGCTAGAGCCAACGCCTGTTACTGGCCTGAGAAGGGCCGGTTGGCGTGTGCTGACCGGCCCTTTTTGTTGCGCATCTCACCATCGAGAAACCCCCTGTGTCAGGGTGTCAAGATAGAGTAAAGTGCCCCCCCTTTGATCGGTTCCGGCCTCTCGCTCATGCTGAATCATTTGTCTATGGGACGGGATATCTTCTCAGACTGACCTGCCTCCGCTCCGGCTACCCGACCCGTTTCGGTTCCACCTCGTGGCAAGCCACCCAATGGCCGGGTTGCGCTTCGCGCCAGGCCGGCACGACCTGGGCGCAATGCGGTTGCGCCACGGGGCAGCGCGTGTGAAAACGACAGCCGCTGGGCGGATTGATCGGGCTGGGCACATCGCCGGTTAGAACAGTGCGTTTGCGCCGGCGCGCCACCCGTGGGTCCGGCACCGGCACGGCCGAGAGCAACGCCTGGGTGTACGGATGCAGCGGGTTCTCGTACAACTCATCACTGACGGTCAACTCCACCATGCTCCCCAAATACATCACCGCCACCCGATCGCAAATGTGGCGCACCATGCTCAGATCGTGGGCTATGAAGAGATAGGTCAGGCCGAATTGGTCTTGCAGGCGTTCCAACAGATTGACTACCTGGGCCTGAATGGACACATCCAACGCGGCGATCGGCTCATCACACACGAGGAATTGAGGATTAGACGCCAAAGCGCGGGCCACGCCAATGCGTTGACGCTGCCCGCCGGAAAACTCATGCGGGAAACGATTGACATGGCGCGGACTGAGACCCACTAGTTGCAATAATTCCTGCACGCGCTCCGCGCGCTCACGCCGATTCGTCACCAGCTTGTGCACGCGCAACGGCTCGCTCACAATCGCATCTACCGTCCAACGCGGGTTAAGAGAAGCGAATGGGTCTTGAAAAATCATCTGGGCGTTGCGGCGCAAGGCCATCAACGCCGCCCCTTTGGCTGCGGCCACGTTGACGCCGTCAATCAACACCGTGCCAGCCGTCATGGGATATAACCCCAAAATCGTGCGGCCGACGGTGGTCTTGCCGCAACCGCTCTCCCCCACCAGTCCCAGAGTTTCACCGTGGGCAATGTCAAAATCAATACCATCTA
>JAYRVN010000307.1:0-4669 GCA_041918535.1 Chloroflexota bacterium | reverse complement strand
GCCAGTGGCGCGCCGGGCGAGAGCGTGATGTATGAATTGGTGATTACGAACCTGGGAAATTCGGCCGATACGTTCGATCTCAGCCTGACCACGGTTTGGGACGCCACGATTTCGGCCGAAAGCATCTTCTTGGCCCCCGGCTTCAGCGCCAACCTGACTGTGACCGTCGCCATCCCCGGCGACGCCGCCCATAACGCTCAGGATGTAGCCGCCGTCACCGCCACTTCACAAGGCAATGCTGCCGCCACGGCCCAGGTCAACCTGACCACGACGGCCCACCGGCCACGCTTCATGATCTATTTGCCAGTTGCCATGCGAGAAGAGCCGTAGGACGCGGAACCGCCAATAGGCAAAGGCGCAAAGCCGCACCTGAGATTCGGGGTTGGCTTTGCGCCTTTCCGCGAGTGCTAATATCCGGCTATTGGTAGTAAGCCTGCACCGCCAGCCAATCCAGATAGAAATCGCGCGCCACCGAACTGGAGACCATCACAACCTGCACGCGGAAGTTGGTGTTGTTAAGCTGCGTGCTGGTCCAGGTACGACCCCAGGTATCAGCGGCGCCTCCCAGGATGTACGTCTGCTCTGATGCAGTCAGGTTGGCCGTTGACTTCATGGCCGTCCAGGTTGTCCCGCCATCCCAAGAGAGTTGCACACACAGCTTGGGCGTGCTCGCCGTGCTGTCGGCGCGGGCATCCAGGCGAACTTCAAGCCCTTTAACCACGGCTTGCGCCGGCAGGTTAATATTGTAGTTGTAGAAGCGATGCCGATCCTTGCCGGTGTTGGTGCAGGACGTGCTGGTTCCCGTGCCGCTATTCAGGTCGGTGGCAAAGGTGGCATTGTCAGTGTAGACGTTAGTAGGGCTGGTCTCAAAGCCGTTGCCATCCCCGCCGGTCGCGGCGATATTGGCGGCAGGATTGAGGAAACCGGTGCTGAGAACGGGTTCGGCCGAACCGAGCGGTCGCGCCAACAAAATGATCGTCGAGCGCGCCTGCACACTGTAAGATGCCGTCGTCACCCGTGGCAACACCTGCAAATTCCAATCAGTAATCGCCGAATTGAAATAGATATTGCCCCAGCTTATGGCGTTAGAGGACGTGTCGGCCAGGACATACCACTGCTTGCCGTTCGGCGCAGCCGGCAACGTGAAGCTCAAATCACTCGTCCAGGCATTATAGGCCACGTAGATGTCCGGCGCGTCTGCCGCCCCGCCCGTCTCTGCCGCCGAGCCATCCAGCAAGAAGGCCAACGTGTGCGACGTTGTCCCCCAGTCCGGCGCGCCCGGTTGCACCCCATGCCAGGTATGATCCTTCACCCCGTCGCTGTCGCCATCGGTGTAATCAAACTTCACCGTGCGCGTCAAGGCTGGATGCGCCTTGCGGAAAGCGATTAGCTTGCTGAAGAAGTTACGCACATCCGCCTGACTCGTGGACAGACTCCAATCTAGCCAACCGCAGGTATTATCTGCCATGTAGCCATTATTGTTGCCGCTTTGTGTGTCGCGGAACTCATCGCCGGCCAAGAGCATCGGCACACCCTGGTGGGTCAGCAATTCCACCGCGAAGTTGCGGATTTGCCGCTCGCGCACCGCATCGTCGCCGCCGTAATCGGCGCTGTAGTTATCATTGCTGCCGCTATCTGGGTCTGCTCCGCTGGGGTTACACGGCCCCACCCCATTTTGCTTGGTCACATACGACGTCAGGTCATTCATGGTGAAGCCGTCATGCGCCGTGGTGAAATTAATGCTCTCCGGCGGCGCGCCAAATCCCGGCGTATCCGCCACAATGGCCGTGGCAAAACCGCTCACCTGCCCGTCGTCCCCGCGCGTAAAGCGGCGATGGCTATCGCGGGTAACACCATTCCACTCCGACCAACCCGCCGGGAACTGCCCCACGCCATAACCACCGGCGTCCCACGGCTCCGCCACAATCTTGACCCCTTTGCTCTGGGCTAAACTGGCAATGGCCGTCAGTGTTTGAGCATTGGCATTAAAATCGCGCCCGTCGTTGCTCTCCCGCCCCAACGTATAGGCCAGATCAAAGCGGAAACCATCCACCTGCATCACATCCGCCCAGTAGGTCAGACTATCCAGGATCAATTGGCGGGTAGCAGGGCGGCTGGCATTGAGATTGTTCCCTGTGCCGGTTGTATCGTAGTACAGCGATTTGTCGTTTTGCAGCGTGTAATAGGTGCGGTTGTCAATCCCACGCAGGTTGTAATATTTCACCTGATCGTCCGCCCCCACGCCCCCCTCGGCGGTATGGTTGAAGACCACATCCAACCACACCTCAATACCGGCGGCGTGCAACGACTTCACCAACGCCTTGAACTTGTTTACCTGCTCGCCATTCACATAGCTGCACGCCGTCATATCGGTGCAGGCATATTCGCGATTAGGCGCAAAGAAGTTGGTGGTCATATAACCCCAGTAATTGACGCGATCTTGCGTAGCGCCCTGGCTGCGGATCGGATCGTCGTATTGCGGGTATTCATGAATGGGCAACAACTCCACAGCCGTCACGCCCAATGACTGCAAGTAACTGGCTTTGGCTGCCATGCCGTCATAGGTGCCTTGTAGGCTCACCGCCAGACCCGGGTCTGCCTTACTAAATCCGCGCACATGCACTTCGTAGATCACGGAGTTATCCAGGGCCGTGTTGGGTTTCACATTCCCTGTCCAGTTGAAGGCGCTATCGTCAATCACGACAGATTTAGGCGCGTAGGCAGCGCTGTCGGTGAAGGCGTTCGTATCCGTTCCACCCCATAAGGACGGGTGATAATGGTAGCTGTTATCCAGAGCATCCCACACGCGGGCGAATTCACCGGTCACCGCTTTGGCATACGGGTCGGTGAGCAGTTTGTTGGGGTTAAAACGATTGCCATACACATCCACATGGGCAATGAAGCCGGTATCATTGGCTTTAGGCGTGCCGGGTGTCCAGCCCTGCATATATTGCCAATTCGGCCCCCACACACGATAGCCGTAGTAGGCGCCAGCGCCCAGACCATTCACCGTGGTTGACCAAATGTTGGTGGCCGGGTCTTTGGACAAGGCGACCGTGCTGGAAGGTGTGCCGGCAGTGGCCGTGGAGAAGATAGACAACTCAACGCGCGTGGCATTGGCAGAGTAGAGGGCAAACTGGACACCGCCCGTCACAATGGTTGCGCCTAGCGGGAGGGGAGCGCCGCCGCTGGGGGTGCAGCCGTTACCGGGGGTCTGGCTCCAGAAGTCATTGGCCGTGGCAGACCCGCTGGCCGGAACCGCGCAGGTGCGATTGGAACCGCTCTCCCAGGTGGTCGTCCCGCTGCCATTGCGGACGATATATTTGTATTCTACCGTGGTACCTTTGCTGGTGCTGAAGACAACCGGGCCGCTCCAGGTGTCGCTATCCACCCAGTTCAATTTGACTGCGCTGGTCGGGCTCCAACTGCCAAGCTCCGGCACACTGCCCACCACATAAATGTTCTCGCCATATTGGGTGACGTAGTTGTTAACGGTGAAGTTGACCGTCACTGTGGCGGGAAATGTTTGCGGCACCAGGACAGCGCCGGTGAGGGCAGCCAGGGACAGGTTGATTTTGCCGCCGGTGACGGTGTAGTTAGCGCCGGTTAGCGCATCTTGCACCAGCGTGCCATCGGGCCAAAGCAAAGAAGCGCCGGGCAGGTTGGGGACAGACAGGGCGCGTGTGGCATCGCTGTTGTTGAGCGCCACCAGGATGCTGCCGTTAGCATCGGTGCGACGATACGCGTAGGTGCTATCCAGGTTGTGCCGGTAAAGCGCGACGCGGTCACCATTGCGCAAGGCGGACTGGCTATTGCGTAAGCCGATGAGCGTATCCACAAAGTCGCGCAGGCCGGTGTTCTGACTGGCGTTCCAGCCGGAGGGCGGATTGCCCAGGTAACCACTCCAGGGCATGCGCCCGCGAGAATATTCGGGGTGGCCGGCGTTGGCCTGGCTCTGGCTGAGGCCCACTTCGGTGCCGTAATAGATCACAGGGGGATCGGGCAAGGTGATCTGGGCGAGATAGGCCATCTTTAATCGGCCGATATTTCCTCCCGCCCTGAACAAGAAGCGATCCGTGTCGTGATTATCCAGGAAGCTGGGCAGGACAAAATCGGGATTATAGTAGCCTTCGTAGTAAGCCAGGTCGCTGTCGAATTGGTCCACAGTGGTCGTGCGCGTGGCGAAGAAGTTTTCGAAGGTGTAGAGATGATCAAAAGCCAGGACGCCATCCAGCTCTCCCTCGTAGGATTTGCGTTCGGCCGAACCGCCGCCGGTCCACACCTCGCCCACCAGAAATACATTAGGATTGGCCGCCTTCACCGCCGCCCGGAACGCCAGCCAAAAACTATGGCTCGGCCCCGGGGCATAATCGAGACGCAACCCATCCACGCCATACGTATTCACCCAGGTCAAAGCCTGGCTAATCGTCGCCTGACGGGCCGGGCCGAAATCATTGTCTAGCTGCGGCATCTCCTTCACGGCAAAGAAGTTGGCGTAGGTATCATTATCGCCCCACCACACGCTGTGGCCGGCCACGCACTTACTGTTGTCATAGCTCAACAGCTTGCCTTCCGCGTCCACCGTGCCGAATTTGTACCAGCGGAAGTAGGGGCTTGACACGCAGTTGTCGCTGGCGTCTTTGAAATAGGGGTGTTGATTGGAACTGTG
>JAYRVN010000306.1:0-2191 GCA_041918535.1 Chloroflexota bacterium | reverse complement strand
GACCGGAGAAGGTACGAACGCTGGGGGTGGGGTGCGTGTTCATGTACACGCTCAGGGTTGTGCTGGGGTAAAAGTCGGCGCTCAAGACCTCGGCCAGGAATTGCGCATCGGGGCCGGTAGGATTGGGGTGCGGCAGCGTCACGTTCAGAACCTTGTTGTTGGCGTCCAAACGTTCCCAATACCAGGAATCCGGCTCGTTTTCAAAGGTTGGCCATTGATCGGTCCAGGTGGAGAAAAAGCGGATGTAAGGGTCGGCGGTGAAGCTGGTCTGGTAAGTCGTCACCTGGGGGTAGCCGGTGGGGTTGCTGCCGGTGGTGATGTAGGTGGGTATGCCGCCGGCTCGCAGCCAAAAGACGTTGTTCTTGATGTAGATTTGTTCGGTGCGTGTTCCGTGGAAGGCAAAGCCATAGAAGCGCAGCGCCTCGCCGGACTGGAAACCGTCGTTGGGATTACCGAGAAATTCATAGGCGACCGGCGTGCCGCGATAGGTCAACTCAAAAGTGGCCGGGTTGACGGCGGCAACGTTCATGCCGGCGGCAGCCAGGGCAGCGTAGGTGATGGTGTGCACGGCGTCATGATCGACTTCGATTTTGTAGAGTTCGGTGCCGGGCGGGTAGGTCATGCCGGCGGTTTGGGCGGCATGGCCGGAGGGTTGGGGGAAGTGATGCCAATTTTCGGCCGAAAATGCATTCAACACCCCGCCTGTCATCGCTTCGTTCGCTCCCACCCCGTTGGCCGGCCCCCCTTCATCTGTGCCGCCGGTGAAGGTGATAACCACATCCAGCTGCGTCGCCTGCTCCAGATAGTTTTGCACGGGATTGTAACGCACCGGATACAACGTCAGGCGCGCCACCCGTAAATCTCGTTGGTACATGGGCTCCGTCATAGCGTAGGGTTGCGCTGGATACAAAGCATCGGTCTGATAAATGGCCGGATCGGGCGCATACTCCAACCACCGCTGCGCGCTATCCGCCAACGGCCACTCGTTTAGACGGGAGACCTGCATGTGCGGGTTTGGCGGAACAGCATTCACACTCCCACCGACCGATGTCAACTCCCGCACAGCCAATGTCGCGGTTGCGCCGGGCGGTAGGGCGATGAGAGTCGAATAGATCGGCATGGCGGGCGCGCCCGGTATGTCGCCGGTGGTGGTCAACCCATCTACGCTGATCTGGCCCTCGGCCGTTTGGACAAAAGCCGGCGTCTCCAAGACAAAATGTAAGGCGGCGGCGTCTGAGGTGAGAATAGTCACCGGACCGACTGAGCCGGTTAATCCCGCCGCCTGGACGGTGGGCAACGATAGGGCAGCTACCAGCCCTAGAGTGAAGACAAGAAGAATCAAAGAGACAATTCGTCGCGAAAACCGTGATCTGTTCATAGAAAATTTCCTCTGCTACCAATACGTTTAAACTGTGAGCAGGCACAGATTCTGTAGCCTGTCAGATTAGAAAAGCCCGAACCGCTACAACGTTTGGCCGGTTTTGAGCCTTGACGCTGATAACCGGGAGCAACCGTTAGAGCCCCTACAAGCGTTATTCACTTTTAATCCTATAGCAGCAAGCTTACGATTTCCCTTGTCGTGGGATCGGTCGGTAAGTTGCTTCATGGAAGTTTAAGGATTCGGCTCACTCCGGTCTGAGGTGTTGTTCTTGCACCGATTAGATGCCAATTTGGCCAAAGGGTCACTCCGCGGTCATGATACACAGATGTTGGGAGTGTGCACAGGATTTTTTGCCTGTGTGAAGGGGGAGGCGCGGTGAATTCATGCGTTTTTCATGCAGCTACAGCGCGCAGGAGGTAACGATCGCACCCCATCCCTCCCTGCGCGTGGCGGGGCGGCGTGATGAATGGGGATTCGGCCGCGGATTCGGCCGAATCCCAGCTACTTTTCGGCGGTAGTTAGCGTTCCGGGCTGCGTAAGAGCAATGCCAGACCACCCAAGATGAGGAATCCCGGCCAAACCCGTCCCCAATCCAGCTCAAACAAGAAGATGACCGCCACGAAGGTTGGCGCCATACTGCCCAGTAACGCATTGCGGGCGCGGGCAGACAGGGTGCCATCCATCTGGTAATCGCGCCAGGCGTTTACCAGGGCCGTCACCAGCGGGATGAGGATAAACAGAGCCCACCAGTTGTTCAGGCGCAGGTTGCTGAAATTGGCGATGAGAAAAGCCGCGCCAATGAGGACGAGG
>JAYRVN010000305.1:0-4344 GCA_041918535.1 Chloroflexota bacterium | reverse complement strand
GGCGGCAGAACATCACGCACACTGATTTGCAGGTTCAGGGTGGCTTCGTAATCGGCGCTTCTGAATTTTCTGGTCATGGCCATAGTTTACATCAAGAGGGTCTCGGTTTGAAGACCCTGACTTCTCCGACAGGCTGCTAGATGATGATGATAACCGCCGGCTGAGACAAAACTCGCTCGTGACCCATAGCGCGCCATCACTGCCAGGCCGACAACCTCCCGATAAAACGCCTCCGCCTGCGGCAAAAACGCCACATGCAGATGAACATGCCCCATCACGGTGGCCGGGTGAATTCCCGTCCAGGGCGGCTCCATGCCATTCAACTCCCGCAGCACGCCGTCGCCATCGAATGGCTCGACCGTCATCTTCAGCCGGCCATCGGGAAAGCCCCACTCGTCCCGTGGGCGGTCGCGATAAATCTCTATGCCGTGTCCGTCGGGATCGGTCAGATACAGCGCCTCGCTGACGGCGTGATCAGAGGCCCCGCTGATCGGGGTAGACGTCGTTAACAAGTGGCGGAGCGTGCGGGCCAGTTCATAGCGCGACGGCAACAGCAAGGCAAAGTGGTACAGCCCCGTGACGCGCCCGACGCGCCGGGCGTCAGGCAACGCAGTCAGAACCAGGAGTTCCGTCCGGCCCGCGCCTAAGACGACTCGACCGGGCTGCTCGGACAACAAGCTCAGGCCCAGGTGCTGTTGATAATAGGCCAACGAGCGCGCCAGATCGCGCACCGTCAGGTGGACGCGCCCCATGTGACTATCAGGATGGATGGTAGGAATCATTGGGTAATTATATCCCAATGCCGGCTAAATCCCGCCTGGAAAATCAGGCAGCTTTATGCGGCGAGTTCGGCCGAAAATTCGCCCTGCCCCGCCATACCCAGACAACTTATCGAAGCTTTCGTAACGGCTTCTACGCCAGAAAGCGGCCAAGCAAGGCGTCGAACAGTTCGTCGGCGATGTCCTCTGCCCTTCTACGCTCGGCCCCTTTGGCATTGCCGGCGATTATACGCACGACATCCGCCCGATTGTTTTCCAAAATCGCTTCCCGAATACGTTCGGCCGTGGCGCCCCGCAGATTATTTTGGCGCAGAATCGCATTCAACTGATCCATATGTTCGCTCATTGGCTCACCTCTCGGTCGGCCTGAAGGTTGGGTGACCCTCCAGGCCAGGTTGATCACTTCCCCCGATCTCCCTCTCGCCTTCCCCTGCGCTCATCATTCCCCCCTCCCACTTGGCTGCACTGATCGGCGGTCGGGCCCACTGAGGACATCTAGTTGGGCGCGGAAAACTGCCGGCAAGATGATGGGCAACTGGCAGGCGAAATTCTCACAAATATAGGCCGTGGCCTGCCCGTCAAGTTGTGGCCGGTCTTGCAACAAGGGGATAGCGCCGGCAGCACCCACGGCCAGAACAAGATTCGGCCGAAATTTCTCCCGCACCACCCCGATCAAGGTCTCACTGCCCACTTCACCCACCTGTCCCGCAATCGCCACCTGGAGCGGCCGGCTCAAACTCAACCAGGCGTTGCCCAGCCAATGGGCAAAACCGTTCGGATATTGGCTCATCGCCCCGGCCAGCGCTGCCGTCATCTCTTCCGCCAGGGCCGCAGCCTGCGCGTCGCCGGTGAAAAGGCTCAGCGTGAACAAGACACGGGCGGCCATGGCGTTGGCGCTCGGGATGGCGTTATCCTGCACATCTTTCGGCCGATGGATCAACGTCTCATGATCATCCGACGTGTCGTAAAATCCTCCGCGCGCCTCATCCCGGAAATGCGCCTGCATCAACGCCGTCAATTCCTGCGCCCAGACAAACCAGCGCTCCGCGAACGTGTTTTGATACAACGCCAGCAAGCCATCCGCCAAAAAAGCGTAATCCTCCAGGTAGCCGTTAAGACGCGCTCCCGCGCCCGCCTTCCACGTCCGCCGCAACCGTCCATCAGGCTGACGCACTTCTCGCCATAAGAACTCTGCGTTACGCACGGCCGTCGCCGTATAGTCCGCTCGCTCTAGCGCCCAACCTGCCTCGGCAAATGCCGCCAGCATCAATCCGTTCCAGGCCGTCAATACCTTGTCATCCAAGCCCGGCCAGACCCGTTGCGCTCGCGCGTCTCGTAAACGCTTTCGCGCCGCCGCCAATCGCATCTCCGTCCGCGCCTGGCTCAAGCCAAACCGCGCCGCCGTCTGCGCCACTTCCTGCGCCACATGCAAAATGTTATGCCCTTCCCAATTGCCTGACTGCGTCACCCTGTAATGATCAACGAAAAGCTCCGCTTCCTCCCCTAACACCGCTTGAATTTCCGCCAGGCTCCACACATAGAAGCGCCCTTCCTCCCCCTGGCTATCCGCGTCCAGGCTGCTGTAAAAGCCGCCGTCCGCGTGCGTCATCTCACGCTGTACCCAATCCAACGTGTCTTCCACCACTTGCCGGAAAGCCGGTTTTCGCGTCACCTGCCAGGCGTGCAGATACACCCGCGCCAGTTGGGCGTTGTCATATAGCATCTTCTCAAAGTGGGGTACTAACCAACGTTCGTCCACCGAATAGCGGGCAAACCCGCCGCCAATCTGGTCATACATCCCGCCCTGCGCCATCTTTTCTAATGTCAGTTGCGCCATGCGGCCGGCAGAAACGTCATCCCGCTGCACAGCCATGCGCAAAAGGAACTCCAGCGTCATGGATGGGGGAAATTTAGGCGCGCCGCCGAAACCGCCGTGCTGCTGGTCAAACTCTTGCGCCAGTTGGCCTACAGCGCGTTCCAGCAACTCCGGAGTCAAGGCGCCATGGCCGGTCAGGCCCAGGCCGCGTCCCACCTGCTGCGCCAGACGCGCCGCGCTTTGTCGCACCTCAGCCTCGCGCCCCTGCCAGGCGTTAATGACGCCCTGCAACACCTGCTTGAAACCAGGCATTCCATAACGCGGAGTTGGCGGGAAATAAGTTCCGCCATAAAATGGCGTTCCGTCTGGCGTCAGGAACATGGTCATCGGCCAGCCGCCCTGTCCGGTCATCGCTTGCACGGCGGTCATATAGATATTGTCGAGATCAGGTCGTTCCTCGCGATCGACTTTGATATTGACAAAGTGGCGGTTCATTATATCCGCCGTCTCGGCATCCTCAAACGACTCGTGCGCCATCACATGGCACCAATGGCAGGCGGCGTAACCGATACTCAGGAGAATCGGCCGATTTTCCTCCCGCGCCCGCCTCAACGCCTCGTCACCCCAGGCATACCACGCCACCGGATTCGTCCGATGCTGTAACAAATAAGGACTGCTCTCCTGCGCCAGACGATTCACCATAACTCCTTCCTCCGTTCACCGCGCTCCCACCGCCGATAAATTTATCTCATAGTTCCAAGCTTGACCAATCCACTGCCAGGAGCATGGCACAACAGCAAAACCGGCGTAGCTGTTCTGAGTAGCCACTCTTACTGCAGCAGCCAGAGAATGGTCAACAAACCATCCCGGCCGACTGCGTGGTCGTTCAAACAGCTACGCCGATTTGATTTCTGGCTCGCTCAACTTTGCCAGAGCAGCAACCGCGCGTGGCGCTGCTATGCGTATGGTTGGGCTATGCGATTGGTGACTGCACGGTTACAACATAGGGCGTCAGGCATGCTGGCTCCTTCGGAACAAGCCGGCATACCGCTCATCGGCGATTATACTGTCGATGAGGCAGACCGCGTATGCCCACAATATCGGCACTGGAATTCATGATGATATGTCGTCCTGTTGACCGGAACTCGCTCCAGATACTTCTCCACGGCTATCAAGTTTCCCTTTGCATCTCTGACCTCCCTTGTACGCTCCACATCAACGTATTCGGTGTGGCTATCCGTTACTTGTCGACTTGTCTCAACATACGCCCAAAGCCGCCTACAGCTGAAACACTGGTAATCATATGCCGCAGCCATACAAACTAGAAATACAAATGCCCAAACACCTATTGTCCCCCACAACCAGCTTGCGCTATACTCAGCACCCATGGTAGATGCCAGCAGGATAGCGCTACCTATCCCGGTGACAATACCAGAGCCAATCAGCGAGCAACCCCACACCAGCGCATTGTGATCGGAAACGTCGTGCATGTTTCACCCTCCCATATCTGAACCGTTAGCCGCCTACCGCTTTGGGGGTTGATCGGTTAGCCTTGCGGCCAGCCACACCACTTCCACACCCCGTCTTCACGCTCCATCAGCCAAACCTGGTCTATTGGGACAGGCACATGGATGTTGAAAGCTGTGATCACGAGAGGCCCACTCATCCGAACGCTGGCGCTTACCTCTGTTTCCTCAAGCGTCTCGAATTCCAACCTCGAAATGTCCAATTCAATGCGTTTCAGAACTT
>JAYRVN010000304.1:0-7363 GCA_041918535.1 Chloroflexota bacterium | reverse complement strand
CACGACCCGCTACACAATAGAGAAGCTCTAATCCCAAATCCCACACGCCAGGAGAAACCTCATGGGAACTAATCCAAACACTTCGCTCGTGCTCACTCAGGACGAACTGGCCTACATCAAACGGCGTTTCAATGGCAGTCCCAGCGCTGCCGTCCACGCCACATTGGGCCAAGCGGCGCAACTTAAACATGCTGACGTTTACGTTCATCCAGGCTATTGTCGATTCTGGTGGCTGGTTTCCAACATGCACCCGACCGACCTGGACTTTCTGGCCGACGCCGTTGCGCTACGCAGATTGCACATTGCGGCTGCTGAAGTTAGCCGTCTGGGTTTCGGCATTCGCCTAGACCTGGTTGGGGATGACGCCGCAAATTTCGCTCACTTTCGCTATGCCCTGGTCTATTCGCCAACCGGTGAAGACCTATCTGAATGGGCAGATGTCGGTGAACTGGAATTGCTACGCGATATAGCGCGCAACCTGTCGCCGGCAGAGGCATTCGAGCGTTGGCGCGAGCGCATCACCCCGCTGGGCGATATCCCATAAGGCGGCCGGCCGGCCGGGGAGACCAAGCTATTTCACGCTCAGATGCAACACAAAAGGCCGCTCAATTGAGCGGCCTTTGTGTTCCTGGCGCAGTCAGAATGCCGCCTAATCGCCGCTCAAATGTCCATTCAGTTGCGCCACTTCGCGCCGCCAGCGGCGGGCCGTACTCGAGGAGCAACCGGCTATTTCCTGGATTTCGGCCGAACTCAACCCCTTCAACTGGCGCTTGCGGCCATCATCCAGTAAGCGCCAATCAGTCGGCCACTCCGCATCTGGCCGCTCACTTGCCCGCTCACTTAGGCGTATCTGAGCGGGTATCTGAGCGCTCACTTTTGCGGCCTTTCTAATCTCCGCGTTCGTCGTCACGCGCAGGCGCGCCAATTCCGCATCCAGCGCCTGTTGACGGACGGCTTGTTCGCGCGAGAATTCGGCCGAACGCCTGGCCTCGGCTGCCTGCTCTTCTATTCCACGTCGCGCGGCTAACTCGGCCTCCGTCTCACGCCGAGCCAACCGGCCGTCTATCCGTTCAGTCTCTCCCCAAACGGCGGCCGCAGCATAGACCAGTGACACCACCACAAAGCCGCCAACGCCCAACGCCTTCAAGTTGGCCGCGACATTTTTCAGCGACCAGGTCATGATCAGCCCGGTCAACAAATACAACCCGGCTATGGTCAGAGAAAAAATGAAGGGGGCCCGCTGGGCCGGATCATCTCGCCAGCGATAGAAGAACTTGGCGGCGGCTTTAGACGCCAGAATCCCCGCGCCCTCCAGGCCGAACGCAAATGTTCCGGCCACCAATCGGCGCATCCATTCGGGTTCGCCGGCCAACCCAGTGTAGACGTTCAAGGCCAGCAGCAGGGCAGGGGAGAGAGGGGCGACGGCCGGCACCAGATAATGGAATGTGTTGATCATCAAAGTGCCGGTCGCCTGCAAAAGCGCCGTCGCCAGACGCGTCAGTTCGTGGATACCAGCAATCAGCCGGTCAACGCCGTTCGTTATGCCTTCGTTGTTCGTTCGTTCGTTCGTTTCGTTCGTCATGGGGGAGCTCCTGGTGCGTGTGTATCAATCTCCGAACGAAAGCCCGGCGTCCAACGCCAGCTTCCGCAGCCACGGTTGGGCCTGCAAACTCTCAGGGCGGTTGCCAACCACCCAACGCAAAGCGGAGGCCAGCCGCTCGTATTCATTCTGACTGGCGCGCGCAACACCAAAAAGCGCTACCGCGGCCGCATTGCGTGTGTCAAACGGTCCAGCTTTTATCAGCTCCGCGGCATCTTCGCGCGCCCGCCGGCTTGCCTCCATCTCTACTCCGACCTGGTCGAGCCAGGTTAGCCGCAACTCCGGCAGCTGCTCTTCGACTGGCCGCGTTGGCCAGCGGAACACCGGCGCGGATTGCCGAGCTTGTTGCGGGCGGCCATCTATCGGCCGAAACGCCCCAGGGTGCGCATAGGTTTCCTCTGTGTTATCCGGCCAGACGACCCGCGCCAGCCGATCGCCCTCGCGCCCTTTCGTCAGATAAACCACGACGAAAGCTTCACGCAACCGGCCTTGCCCACGAATCCCCAGCGTCGTCACGTCGTCACTTTGCGACATCAACAGCAACCGGATGCCGGCCTCCCGCGCCTCGAATACCAGGCGTTTGAGCGCGTCCGTCGCACCCTCGACATTGGTCGCTATTGAGGCCCATTCATCCACAACCACAACCAATTCTGACGGTTCATAAGCGCGGTTTTCGCGCATCAGCCGATAACGTTGTTCCATCTCGACCAGCATCCCGCGCAATGCGCCGCCAATCTGCGCCCAGACGTAACCCCTACCCACAACCTCTACCCCGGCCGGCCAGGGCGTGCGTGGCTTGGGGTCAATCACTACGATTTGAGCCGTCTCCATCCGCGACGCCACCAGGTGCAGGGCGAATGTCGTCTTGCCGGTGTCCTGAGCGCCCACCAGCAGAATGCACTTGGCCCGCGCCAGCGCAGCCAGGACGCCGGACGCCGGCGCATCCTCTTCTATCACTGGGGACGATGCATTGGCTGGAAGCAGCGTCGGCGCGCCTTCTTCCCGGTAGGCCGGGTTAACGACGAGCAGCCGCTCTCTCCCGTCAACTAGAATCAGGCGGTATGGCTCGGTGGCTTGCTCACGCAACAACACCCATTTGCGCGCCACCCAGATTCCCAACCCGATCAGACTAATCGTCAGGGCGGCTACCAACACCAACACCACCCAGCGCAACACATACTGAAACTTCTGGTGCGCCATCAGGTCCTGGCGCTGGGCCTGCATTTGGGCCTCCAACAGGGAGCGTTGCTGCTCAACGCTCACACGCGTGGATTCGGCCGAATAGGTCGCCTGGGCGTATTGCATGGCGTAGGCGGTCTGGGTGGCATTGGCGCTGAGCGCCGCCTGGGTGGCCACTGCGTACATGGCCACGCGTGTTCCCTCCGCCGCCAGCGCCTCTTGTGTAGCCAGGCTCGCCCCGGCGGTGGCGCGCGCAAACTCATCTGCCTGGCGTGTCATACTCTCCGCCTCGATGGTTGTTTGCAAGGCTACCGTCTCATAGGTAGCTAACGCCGCCCATCCCGTTTGCGCGGCCACCGTCGCCTCAAGGGCCGCCCTCGACAGGGTTTCTTGCTGCGCATATTCGGCCGATACCGTGGCCCGCATCCCGCTACCCGGGGCAAGCGACACCGGCGTCGGCAGTTGGCCTGGTTGCGCAGTGCAACCAATCACAACCAGCGCGACCAACATCCATAGAATAGCTCCCGATGTTTTTGGCATGAGTCTCCCCTCCTAGCGTCGGCCGCTGATTGAGTTGGGCGAGTGGCGCAACGTAATTTGAGCGCGTAGCACCGCAGCGCGCTCATGCCAGCCCCAGGCGATAACTGCCCCCACGCAAATGAGGCCCAACGGCAAAATGCCGGCCCAATACCATCCGGTATTGGAACGGCAAATCGCCGATGAGATTGGATTGGATATGGTTGCGGGTGGCTGTAAAAGGAACTGTACAGCGCCGATAAGAATGAGTGCCAGCAGCAAGGTCGCCGCCACCGCTATTCTAATGGGAGACATGGAACCCCGGTATGGCCTTACCGTGGCTCCGAACCGACTAACTAAATTTTATCATACATGGCCCGTGTGTCAATGGGGGAGGGTGGGAACCTCGGAGGTTCCCACCCTGTGGATGTTAACGCGACCGACCGGCGCCAGCGGCCGGCGCGCATCAACTAACTGTGGGGGGAGTACGCTTGATTGTGGTAGGGCGTTTAACAACGGAGGGGGGCGCCGCTTTTTTCTTCTTCGTCAGTTGGTGGGTTCCCTGATTGATCCCCAGCATACTACCGATGACCAACACCACCGCGCCGAACACTTCCCAGAATCCGGCGTTGTCGCATGAGATGGCCTTATACGGCGACGATGAGCATGACAGGCCGAAAATGATCGCGCCGGCCACAACGACGCAAATCAACATGACAGCGCGTTTGCCATCCTCGCCGAGTTTTTGGTAGGCGGGCGCAATAAACGGCATCCGCTCCGCCACTAATGTCATCAGGATCGCTGCCAAAGCGCCTATACCTAACGTGTCCATCTTTTCTAGCCTCCGTGATAGGGCAGGGTGTTCTAGCTCCCCGCGGCTATCATATAGTTAAATTAACAGGCATTATACTTCGTGTATATCAAACGCCAGACGCGCCTCTTGCAGCATGGCTGTCACCAAGTCTTGACATGCCTGCCGCACCGCAATGTCCGGGGTTTCTGCCAACATTTGCTCGATGTGGCTATCCGCCCATGCCTCCAGCCCATCGAGGCGTGCCCGTATCTCGACGGGCGAGAATCGGGGAATGGCCAGCACATACGATTTTACCCGCGCCAGGTCTCCTAGCATGTCATCCCTCCTGTAAACGGCGCCTCGCTGCCAGCTCCCTCATATGGTCAATCCAGTGGCCCATCGCCACGCCTATCCCTATCGGCGCGGCCAGGCCAATTAAGCGGCAGGCGAATTTTGTGTCCCAGCTAGCCAAGGCCAACAACATGACTCCCGCTGTATAGCGCATGAATAGCGGAGGTGCGTACCCCACTTGTCGGCTCTCCAGCCGGCGCGCCAATCGTTCAGTCTGGTGTCCCGCCAGGCCAACGAAAACGCATATCACTGGTTTTGCCAGAAGCTGGATTAGCTTGTACCCATTCATAGAATTCCATCGGTTTCCATCGGGTGTTCTTGCGAATACCCTCCAGTAGATAACGAATGTATCCGGCATAGGCCGCCAAATCCATTGACATGGCGTCAACCCGTTCGGACAATGCACGCAACTGGGTGCTCAGAGTTTCGGCCGAAATTTTTTCGGTCTCGCTGGATATCTTTCCCCGCTCTTCGTTGAGTTTCTCTGTTTCAGCCCGTTCCTTTTTCCGCCCACGTATCGCAACGTAGGCGGTTATTAGAAGACCGAGAAACGAGATGAGATATGGCCCCACCTCCTTAATGTCCATACCTTTACCTGCCTATACAATATCCGCCACACCCCCCCATTGTGGATGATTTGCGTGATACTCAATACGGCTATAGCCACACGCAGCCAGGAGCGCGCCGGCGTCAAGACTAAATCCCCCTCCATTTCCATCCAGAAAAACGCCGCCGCCATTTGTAACCACCCTACACACATCCCCAATGCGTCATATCGCGACTCGCGACAGTGTGTATTTAACCGCCACTGAAGAAACGCTGTGGCGGCCACGACAATTACCAGGAGGCCAACCCTTCCCGGGGTTAAGATACTCAAAACTAAATGGGCAACTCTATACTCCTCCACAGCTATAAGCCTCGCCGGAGGCACGGGATAATCGTCTTCGCTAACCGAGCCCTGCCGGATGGGTGTATCTCTGACACCCAGGAAACTCCCCCAGGAAACCCATAACCGACCGGCCCTCTATCTTTGGCAAAGAGATACGTCTCCTGGTGTACATCGCTATAGAGTTCGGCCACATTGGCTATGGTTATGCCAGCCCGATTGGTATACTGAGCATGGTGCGCCTTAAACAATAGGGTGGACTGACTGATACCCCGAAGACGCTCAATACAACCATCTTTCCAGTAATGCACAACGAGTGGCGCGCGCGCGAACCTCTCCCCCACGGCCCAATAGCGCGGGCACCAGGCCGCCCCGGCTACGCCGTTCGTCGTCTGGATGTAGTATTTGTCAGCGGCCTCGCTGGTATCCTCGAACCGCAGGATATGCGTCCCGTTCCACCCCAGCGCCTCATACTGGCCACCACCCTTCACATAATCGAACTCATTTACCAGCGGGTTGCGTTGCACCTGCATGGGATGCGTCCCCCCGCCATCCCAGGTGTACTCGACCACAACCTGGTAATCCGGATTTCCCGGATAGCCCAGGAAATATGGGAGCATGTCCATCCGGCTTGTCGCCGGCGGCGGTGTGTATGCGCCCGCGAGATACTGCCGCAGTTGGCGCAACGTGCCATTGAAGCGGTTCAAGTCAATCACCGAATCGTAACCCGGCACATGTCCGTCCAGGGGTGGCGTACCGCCACGCCATTGCCAGAAGTGCCAGCCACTCCACGGCGTGGGCCTCACCGGTTCGGCCGAATCCGTCCAGTTGGCAACCCAGAGAGGGAACCGCTCTGTATCTATCTGGAGCGACCCGGCAATCTGTGCCCACGCTCCCCGCGATGTGTAAATCAGGAGCTTCTTGGCGGTTAATTGTCGCCACGTGTCCAAAAAGTCCGGCAGCGTATTAACCGGGAGCGACGTGTCTTCCACATCCAGCACATGGGGCAAGTCCCACAGCCGTTGCTGCGACACGTTCCAAAAGAACGTCGCCTGATCATGCCCAGACCGCGACTTGTCCAGAAAATGGTAGGGCCCTAGCAGAATGCCCGCCGACCGCAGGTTGGCATAATGCGCCAGCCATCGGTCATCTTCTCCAATCTGCGACACCTTCACAAATGCAAACGATATGCCGCCCTCGTCTCGCATTCGGCCGACATCCATGGCGGCCGGGTCCTGCCAGTGGCTGACATCCACCCCCATGGCCTGCCGGTCAAGCCAGGGCTCGAACGGGTCAATGGGCACAGGCGGCGGTGGCGGCGGTGGCGGCGGTGGTGGCGGGACAATTGGGTTGGCGCCCGGATACTCAATCCGATGAATATTGCTCCAATCCCCCTCACGGCAATAGAATAGCGTGCGCTGGGTATCCCCGGCGTCGCACGCCTCCTGAAACACCCAGCGCCGACCGCCGTAATTCGTCCGTTCCTCCAGCGTGAGCGTCCTGAGCGAAGAGTCGGCATCAATCATCCGCTGTAGCGCGGCCGCACTGTTGAAGTGTCGGCGCGTGGCAATCTCCGCGATCAGATGCTCCTCCAGCGTGGTGGCCGGCGGCGGCGGGGGGGGGACATCTTCGGGGAGCATTTCGAGCGTCAACGAGCGCACGAACACGCCGTTATTGCTGGCCGCATAGGCGAATAGCCATTCCATCCCTACCGCGTAGTTGCCATCATCCGGTATCCCAAATTCGGCCGAAACGACATTGTCGCCCAGGCTGTCGAATGTGATCTCCTTAGAGTCGTTGCCAATGCTCAACCACCCCCGCGCGTGTAGCGGGTCATGAACGCGCATTTTCTTGTGCTGCTGTTCGTTCCAATCGTAGGCGTCCCCCACGAAGGAGCAAGTCAGCCGATAACGCCGGCCGGCAAGTAGCCGCGTCCACCGGCGAAGTTTGCCCATCCAGGGCGGCCCCGCAAACATCTTGTACGTCGTGCGCGGAGACTTGGGGTTGAAGAAGTGCCCCTCCCCCCGTGAATCCCATT
>JAYRVN010000303.1:0-12848 GCA_041918535.1 Chloroflexota bacterium | reverse complement strand
GTGTTCCTCGGCTATTATAAGGACCCGGTCGCGACGGCCGAAACGTTAGCGGATGGCTGGCTCTACTCCGGCGATCTGGGCAAGTTCGACGAGGATGGCTTTTTGCACATCACCGGCCGCAAGAAGGAGATCATCATCACATCCGGCGGTAAGAACGTTGCCCCGAAAAACATCGAGGCGGCTTTGACCGACATTCCATTGGTGGGCGCGGCTATGGTGATTGGCGACCAGCGGCGTTTCCTGACGGCTTTGCTGACGTTGGAACCGGAGGCTAAGAAGCGCTTTGCGGCGGAGAACAACATCCCTGTAGATGAGGTGTATAAACACCCCAAGACGCTGGAAGTGTTGCAGAAAGGTGTGGACGGGGTCAATAGCCATTTCGCCAAAGTGGAGCATGTGCGTAAATTCACCGTGTTGCCGGGCGAATTCACAATTGAAGGCGGCGAGTTGACGCCGACGCTCAAGCTTAAGCGGCGTATTGTGAATCAGAAGTATAGTGATTTAGTTGAGGCGATGTACGCCGAGTAGCTAGTGTGGAGAAAACGGCGGGGGAGGGATTCGGCCGAATCCCTCCCCCGTTGCCTGGCCTGGCTTTTCCTCGACAGCCCTCAGATCAGACGGTCGGCGTAAGCAAAAAGAGCCGGCGTGCCGCCCGTGTGCCAAAACAAAACCGTTTGACGGCGCGTAAAAGCTCCCCAACGGATTAAGTCAATCAAACCAGCCATAGCGCGCCCGGTGTAAACCGGGTCTAGCAGAATCCCCTCAGACTGCGCCATGAGTTGGATGGCCTCCCGCTCCGGCGCGCCCAGCACCGCGTAACCCTCGCCCAGATAGTCATCGTTAACTTCCACGCGGTCAGCCAGGGGCAAGGGATCAAGGCCGAGATGGGCGGCTGTGGCGGTCGCCAATGCTCCCACTTGGGCAGTCAAATAATCGGCCGAATGATCTACGCTGATGCCTAACACCCTTCCGGAAAAAGCGTATACCTGCGCCCCCAAAACGATGCCGGCTTGCGTTCCCCCGCTGCTGCTGGCAAAAACAATGAAATCTATTTTGCTATTCAGTTCCGTCAGTTGCGCCGTCAACTCCTGCATAGCCAGCACATAAGCGGTAGCGCCCAGGACATTAGAGCCGCCTAGCGGAATGAAATAAGGTTTACGCCCCATCGCCCGCAGCTCCTCCATTACTTGTGTTGCGCGGTCGGCCGGCGATTGGTCACCCGGCCAGTAGAGATGCGCCCCCAACAAACGATCCAACAAAATGTTGCCGTTCGGGTTGGCCGGGGCCAAGCCGCGCAGCACCAGGGAGCACCCCAGCCCGCAATGCGCCGCCGCCGCGGCTGTCTGGCGGCAATGATTGCTTTGCGGCGCGCCGGTGGTCACAATATGGTCGCAGCCTTGCGCCAAAGCGTCCGCCAGTAAGAATTCCAACTTGCGGGCCTTGTTGCCGCCGTTTGCCAGACCGGTCTGGTCGTCGCGTTTGATCCATAGTTCCGGCCCGCCCAGATATTTGCTCAGGCGCTCCAGTTTTTCCAGCGGCGTAGGCAAATGGGCGAGCGCCAGGCGTTGCGGATATTGAGGCAAGTGTGTCACCATGTGATAACTCTGGGTAAATCTGATTCCGACCGCCCTGAGCGCGGCCGATAGGCTTGCCGAGGACCGGTCTGGACGCTCAGGTTGAAACGGATTTTCACCGTCTGCGCCATTGAGATTGATCCTGGCCCACTTTCGGCGGTTGTCATCAAAGCGGACGGCCAGGGCGTGGGCATGTCGGTCGCCGTCGTTGCCGCTGTCGGGAATGAACATAGCGGCATCCGGGTCGCCGTTGTGGCGCAGACCCTTAGCTTAATCTACTCTGGGCGCTTTGGCAAACCGACTGAGCTTTCCGCGGTGTCGTCGGTCGCAACCCGTTCGACGCGTAACTTTTCGCCGCCGCTTGCGTAAAGTCTTGTGAAAAGCAACTTCCGAGCTATTCGTTCTATCCGAGTGGCTCACAAATAGGAGATAAACCCCATGACATTGACCGAGAAAGACCTCTACACGCAGAAGGAAACCGCACAACCCGTTCGGCAACTTCCCTTCCTCATCCGCGTCATCTGGTTCTTTGCGTTGGGTTGGGAGTTGGCCGCCGTGTGGATCATTACGGCTTGGTTGCTAAACCTGACCATCATCGGTTTGCCGATCGGCGTGTGGATGTTGGATCGCGTGCCTCAAGTCCTGACCCTGCAATCTATGCCGGGCAGTTACAGGGTCGACCATAAGACGGGTGAGCGACACTATGAGTCGCGGGCGCAGGCGAATTTCTTGCTGCGGGCGCTCTATTTCGTCTTGTTCGGCTGGTGGTTAAGTTTGCTGTGGGCCATTCTCGCCTATCTGTTCTGTCTGACTGTGATTGGCCTGCCGTTAGGCGTCCTGATGTTGAATCGCTTGCCATTTGTGACCACCCTGCGCGTGTAACGGCTCTGTGTCGGGCGGAGTGTTTCGGCCGAAACAGAAGCTTCCTTACGACAGGGCAGCCCAGACATCCAGGCGACGTTTAACCCGCCGGATGACATCGTTGGTGAAGGCATCGGTATGCGTGCTGCCGCCGAGATCGGCGGTGCGAACGCCGGCGTACACCGCTTCAAACGTACTCTCATAGATAGCCCGGCTGGCCCGCCGGGCTTTTTCGTCCGGCAAATAGCTGTAAAGGCCGGCTGCCGCCAGGATCATAGCCATCGGGTTGGCGATGTTGCGCCCTTCCAGCGCCGGGGCGGTGCCGTGCGGCGCTTCAGCCATGACGCAATCAATATTGAAGTTGAAATCCACTGAGATGACCATGGATTCATTGCCGGCGATGGAACCAAAAAGTTGCAGCACCATGTCCGACAACAAATCGCCGTCGCGGTTGAGGGCGGGGACAACCAGCGGTTCGCCTGTCGTCGCCAGCAGCAAGGCCATGGTGGCGTCAATCAGTTGCGGCTCATACAGCACATCGGGGTAACGGGTGGCGGCGGCGTCTAGCTCTTCTTTGAGCATGCCTTCGTAGACAGGGCTGACGGTGTATTTGGGGCCGCCAAAGACTTTGGCGCCGTTCCGCCGGGCATGTTGGAAGGCGTATTCCGCCACGGCGCGACATAGCCAGCGCGAAATACTTTCAGTGCGGTAGGCCCATTCGTCACGCTCGCCTTCCGGACCTTCGCGCCACTCTTTGGCATTGTAGGCATCCCCACGCGCCATGCGAACCACGGTGATGGGGGAATGAACGCCCGCCATGGGACGCACGCCGGGAATGCGCCGGCCGGTGCGCAGAATGACTTCGGCGTCAATGCCGTCACGCAAGATGGCGTTAGGACTGCCCACATCATTTTTATCCGGTGGGGTGATGGTGGCGGCTTTAAGACCATAGCCGTAACGGCGCAGGGCTTCAACGGCGGCGTTCACCACCTCGTTGTGGGTTTTGCGCCGGTTGGCGAGGCTCAGATCGAAGCGCACAAATTCAACCTCGACGCCGCTAACTGAGGGGTCAATGACGCGTAGGGCTTCGTTCAGCAGCTCCTGTCCGGTTTGGTCGCCTTCAAGGATAACAATTGGTCGAGCCATGTTGCCTCCTGGTCAATGAATGGGTTGGTCGCCGGGATCGCGGCGGCGCAACCAATGAATGTAGCGCGGCAAGGCTGCCGTGTAGAGCCAATAGAGCGGCGGATAGGGGGAGTAATCCCAGGCGCCGATATGCCGGCGCACCTCCCCGTTGAAGCCGGCCTTGAAGCGCCAGACACCCCATAGCCGGTCACTTTCGACAAACTCATCCGGCGCGCCCCAGAAATCATACAGCGTGCAGCCGTGGGCTTTGGCCCAACAGATGGCGGCCCATTGCAGCAAGTAGGTGGGCATGCGTTCACGTTCGCGTTCGCTGGAAGCGCCGTACATATACAGGGCCAGTCGCGCTGAGCGCACGAGGATGAGCGCGGCTAACGGCTCGCCGGCATATTCGGCCAGGAAGGGTTGCGCCAGGCCGGCGGTGTGCAAGGTGCGCCAGGCGTCCAGGTAGTAGGCTGCGGGGCGAATGGTGAAGTCGTTGCGGGTGGCGGTGACGCGATACATGTCGGCGATGAGGGGAAAATCGGCCGAATCCCCCTCCCGAATCGTGACCCCTTTTTTGGCTGCCAGCCGAATGTTATAGCGCGTTTTGGGCTTCATGGCGGCCAGCAACGCCTCTTCTGAGGGCGTCAGGTCCAGGGTGACGGTGTGGCGAAATTGCACTTGTTCGGCCGAAAAACGCCATCCGCGCGCCCGAAGTTCCTCTTGCCAGGCCAGGCCAACCGGCTCGGCCTGAGCCTCCACACCGGAAGCCCAAACCACGTCCGGATCAATTTTCACCAGCACAGCCCGGCGTTGACGCGCGATCTGCGCCAGGTCGCCGAGAACGGTCTGGCGCAAATCCGGCCGGGTGTGATCCAGGATGGGGCCTTTGGGGACATAGAGCATGGTTAAGGGCAGGCGGGCCGTCAACGGACGTTGCAAAATGAGCGCCGCCGCCACCGGTTGCTCCCCTTCAAACCAGGCGGTGGGCTGCATCCGCCAGCCCCAGCGCGTTTTGAACTCGCCCCAGGCCCAACTTTGCAGGGGGTGTGCGCCAGGGAGTTGTTGTAGCAGAGAGCGCCAGGATTCGGCCGAATCCACAGCCCGTGGTTGCGCCGTCACGCGCTGCCTTCCTGGCTACGCCGCCGCCGATAAAGCCGATACACCCAGGCGTTATAAGAGCGATCCGCCGCGCCCACCGTGCGCTTGATTTCTCCACCCAAACCGCGTTTGAAGCGATAGACCCCCCATAAGCCGTTGTCGTGTTGGGTGAAATTGGCTTCCAACGTTTCCGGCGCTGCATCCGGCACGCCCCACAGGTCGTAGCTGGTGCAGCCCTGACGTTTGGCCCACTGCATGGCCGCCCACTGCGCCGCATACGCGGGCATACGCTCCCGTTCCTCGTTGCCGGAGGCGCCATACAAGTAGGCGGCCTGTCGGCCATGCCGAAAAACCATCACCCCGGCCAGAGGGCGACCCGCATACTCGGCCAGGAGCAAGGCGGCATGGTCAGGGGCGAACAACGTATAGGCGGCGTGGTAATACTCCGGGGCATGGACGCCGAAGTTGTCGCGTTGACCGGTGACGCGCAGGAGCTGGTTGAAGGCAGCCACATCGGCCAGAGTCCCCTCGCGCACCGACACCTCTTTCTTGGCAGCCAGCCGAATGTTGTAGCGCGTTTTCTGCTTCATGGCCGCCAGGATGTTGTCTTCGGACGGGCGCAGATCAATTACGGCGGTTCGCGGCGGTTGGATGGTGTCGGTGTCGGGCAGGCAACCTTGTTCCAGACAAAGCGCGCGCCAGGATTCGGCCGATAATTCATCCTCCCACACGCGCGGCTCCATCTTTACCAGAGCCGCCCGATGCCAATAGGCCGCCTGGTCAATCTGATTCAACAACACCCGCACTTGCTCCGCATTGTCCCAGTCCACCAATGGCCCGTGCGGGATATATCCCATGCGCACCAGCCCCCACGCCGTTGAACGGAACAACAATTGCGCCCCCGCCACCAACTGCCCGGCCTGACGCAACCATACGCGATAGCCTGTCCAGCCAAAGCGAGACTTCAGCCGCGCCCACCGGGTTGTTTGCAACAGACTGCCATGCCGATGCGCCGCCACAAACGCATCCCATTCGGCGTCACTTTCTGAATACGCCTTTTCATCCGCAGCCAGCCATTTTTGCCACATAGTCATGGAATTATAGCCACGAAACGCTTCCCGCCCCACCTCAACCTTCACCGGCTTTCCCGGGCCGGGTAGACGGAGGGATTCGGCCGAATAGGCTCGCCACAACCGCTTGAAAATATGCTATAATCTCTGCACGCTGTGTCAAGGTAGGCGACATGAGCCAGATAGACCTTCTCTTTCAGTTACAACAGCTCGACCAAGAAATTCGGACCAAGAAACAACGTTTGAGCGAAGTGTTGCGCGCCCAGGCTGAAACGGAGGAATTACAGACTCTTCGGCGGCAAGCGACAGAATCGGCCGAATCATTACAGCGCGCCCGCACAGCCCAACGCGACCTGGAGCTGACAGAGGGCGCGCTGGCAGAGAAAATTCGCCAGTCGGAAGAACGACTTTACTCCGGACTCGTGAAGAACTCGCGAGAATTGGGCGATCTCCAAGCTGGTGTGGTCGCCCTGAGACGTCAGCAAGCGGCCTTGGAGGAGAAATCGCTCGAAGGCTTGTTGAACCTGGATGAACTCCACCAGCGACAGGCCGAGGCAGAGGCGAAATGGCAAGCTTTTTGGGCCACCTGGAACACCCAACAGGCGCAACTGCGAGTTGAGCAAAACGCGTTGGCCTTGAGCCTGAGCGCGTTGTTAGATCAACGCCAGGGTTATGCGGGCCGGCTTGACCCAGGCTTGCTGGCGCAATATGATCAAATCAGTCGCAAGCGTGGCGGTGTGGCGGTGGTCCAGCTTCGTCAAAATATGTGTCTGGGTTGTCGGGTGACGATTCCCAGCAACACCGTCAAGGCGGCGCATGAAGGCAAGATCGTCTACTGCACCAATTGTGATCGCATCTTGAAACCTTAATGAGTTGATTAATAAACCAGAGGCGGCTCGGCCACCCGCCTGGATCATTGGCAAGCGTAGATTTATAGGAGATCGGATGGCACAGAGTTCACAGGGCGGCAGTCAATTTGCCGACGGATCGGTAAAGCAGACCCGAGTGCGGCGCATTAAAGTGAGAAAGCGGTCTAAAGATAGACGACCGACGCCGGGTTTTCTGGCGAAGTACGGTCTGGATATCTTGATTCTTTTGCTCCTTGCCCTGGCGTTTGTCGCCTTAACCTATCGCTGGCATCGTTGGTTCACCGAAGACACCACCATCGGCGGCGTCATTCTGCTAAGCCTGAGTATTGGGTTGGGTTTGGTGCGAATGCGCCATCACCTGTTGAATAGCAACCGCTGGTTGGACACGAACCCATGCTCCCGTTGCGGCCATGCGGAACTCAAACGCACGCCCCGCAAGTCTTGGCATTACGCCCTGGCTAGCATCACCGGTTTACCCCTTCGGCGCTATATCTGTGCCGCTTGCGGTTGGAAAGGCTTGCGCCTGGACGAATCTAAAATTGACCGGGGCTGAACGCGCCGCCTCGCCTGTGTTCTGGCGGCCGACGGCGGCTGCTACGGGTAATAGGTGATTTTTAGGGCGTCCAGCCAGGCCACCAACGCCGGAGCCACAAATAGGGCCGGCAGCATATTCCCCGCGCGGAGCCGTTTAAGCTCCAACAACCGTAAGCCGATCGCCATCAAGACCACGCCGCCCGTGGCCGTCAATTCGGCAATCATAGGCGGGGTAAACAAACCGGCGCCCAGGCGGGCCAATAAGGAGATGCCGCCCTGAAAAACAAGGATGACGATCACGGAAGCCAGCACGCCGGGGCCGAGGGTGGAAGCAAATGCCAGGGCGGCAAAGCCGTCTAGGGTCGCTTTGATGGCGAGTTTGGTGTAATCGCCCATTAATCCATCCTCCATAGCGCCCTGAATAGTCAACGGGCCGACACAGAACACCAGGCTGGCGGTGACGAAAGCCTCGACGAAGCGACCGGCCTGAGTCTGGGAACCGACGGGAACCAGGCGACGCTGGAGCCAGCCGCCGAACTGTTCCAGACGCGCATCAATTTGTAACCATTCGCCGATGAGCACGCCAATAACCAGGCTGCCCAGAACAATCAAGGGATTGCCTGTGGCTAATGAGTTGCTCAAGCCAATCGCCAGGGTGAACAAGCCTAGCGCGGCGAAGATGCTCTCGTGGATGCGTTGGGGGAAGCGTCGGCCCAGCCAGGCGCCGAGCGAGCCGCCGACGAGGACGGTGAGGGTGTTGATGAGAGTGCCGATCATAGGATGAGCCTTGTCTTGTCAACGATCTGGACTTTATGTAAGATTAACTCTCGAATCGAGGCGTCAGGTAGACGTTGGGAAAACGTCGGTTCAGCGATGACACCCCATTTTATGGCGTAGTATAATAGGGATGTAAAGAAGTTTCACGTGGTTAGGAGTTCATGTGTTCAAGAGTCGGTGGCATATTTGGCTATTTGTGTGGGCGATTGTGGTTTTGGGCGGCGGATTGGGCTGGGATTCGGCCGAAGCGCAGGATTGTCTTCGCTCTAATATAGCGCCGGGTGAATGTGTGGCGCCTATCCCGGCTGGTTCAGGCTTTGCCTCCCCCAAAAAGCCTGAGAACAGTCTGCTCGATCGCGCCTGGTATGCGCGGCTGCGCGACAATATCAACATTTATACCGAACCGAGACATGATGCCCCTATTGTCCGCAACGTTGGAGATGGGTTTTTGTTTGTCACCCTTCAGGCCCAGGTAGAGAATAATGGGGAAATCTGGTATCGGGTCAACGATGGACAGTACGTCTACAAAGACGACTTGATCCTGGTCAACGCCTCCAAATTTACGGGTGTTGAAGTGTTACGCCAGCCGGTGCGTCCTTTTGGGTGGTTTGTGGCCGAATCGCGCCCGAGCGCGGAGCCGGGGGGCGAGCCGAGTATGGCCTTTGAGCGCTTACCGCGTTACACTTTCTTTCAGGTTTACGCGGCGGCGGAAGATGATGAAGGTTGGATTTGGTATAACATCGGCTCGGGGCGGTGGCTTAAACAAACATTCGCCAGCGTGGTGGACGTTACTCCTCGACCAATCGGTATTGGCCCGGATGATTTCTGGGTGCAAGTGGATTTGTATGAACAGAATGTCTCCGCGTATGAAGGGGACCGCATGGTTTACGCTACGCTGGTTTCCAGCGGGCTAAATCGTTGGGCGACCAATGAGGGGCAGTTCCACGTGTGGGATCGCTGGCTCACGACGCCCATGGATGGCGCGCAAGGCAAGATAGACTATTACGACATTGAAGAAGTCCCCTATACCATGTTCTTTGACGAGGGGATTGCGCTGCATGGCGCCTACTGGCACGATCGTTTTGGCTACAAGCACAGTCACGGTTGTGTGAATATGCCGCCGCGTGACGCCGAATGGGTCTTCTTGTGGTCGCGCCAGGCGCCCCAGCCGTTGGCGGTGTCTGTGATTACGTCTGATCCACACGACTATTTCTTGAGGCACGGCGATTTGTTGCCGGGTATATTGGGCATGGTTTTTAACGTTTCAGGTACGAGGCTGATGGCGCGTTAGCCAACATAGCGGACACGGCGGCGAGCCTGACCCGCCGCGCCCAGAGATAATGCCTTTTGTAGCCGACCTTGAGTCGGCTACTTTTTTTCTAGCAGGGTTTGCAGCCAGGCCTGTCCGGCTTGATCCAGGTCTTGATCGAGCCTGAAGGTGAGGGTGCGCAACCGCACCTGGTTGAGTGTGTCGTCTAGCGGGTTGGTCAGCGGTGTGGGATAGACCAGAACGGCTTCTCGGCAGCCGTAGGCCTGAGCGTAGAAAGCTACTTGTTGTAGATCGGCGGCGGCGGGTTTGCCGGCAGCCTTGTATTTCGTGTCCAGAACGTATTGGACTGCGCCCGAAGTTCTGTCGCGCAGGACCAGATCAACCCGCATTTGAATGGCGCCACTGCGACTGGTGAGGGGTTCTTGCCGTTGCAGGAGCAGGTGGGGAGGAAGGCGGCGTTGCAGCCAGGCGGCCACGAACGTTTCGTAGAGGCGATCCATGTCTATTAGAAAAGGGAGCATGGCGAGGTCGCCGAGGTGGTGGCTTGGCCCGGCTTGATCTAGAAAGAAGCGGCAGAGGGCGTGTATCGGCCGATAATCCTCATTCAGCCGGGTATAAGTCAGCGCCAGACATTCATGGGCTGTGCACGGGATGGGTGTGACCGCGCCGCGTAACCCCTGATAGGCGCGCTGGAGCTGGGTTTGGATTTCGGCCGAACCCAGGCCGCTGCGCAACAAAAGGTGTAAGGTCCACAGAGGAATACGGTTGTGGGCCAGATCGGCCGAAAATGCTTCATAGCGCCCCGGCCACTGGGCGCTAACCGGTTGCCGCGCCAAAGCCGGCGCATCCAGCCGCCCGCGCACATAGGGCAACCGCTCTTGCCGGCTGACATAGGCGCGCCACAAGCCGCGCCGCTCCCGCTCCAACACCTGCTCCGCCAGCGCCAGAGCCAGGCGGGCATACAGTTCGGCCAACGAGCTGACCCGAGCCAGACCGGGCAATTGCCGCCAGGCTGCCGCATAGGCCCATTCCAACATGCCAAACAGCGTCGCCAGCGGCACTTTGGGTTGCAGCGTCAAGTACAAATCGGGTGTGACCGGGATATGGCCGATCCAGCCTTGAGCCGTCAGTTCCCACTGGTGGTGGTTGAGAAAAGAGGGCGGGCGCACCTCGATCTGGGCGGCAAAATTGCGCCACAGATATTCGGCCGTCTGCTCGCTCAACGCTGCGGCGGGAAGGCGTACAGGCTGGTATTCAATAAGCGTGATGACGCGGGGCAAGCCCATACGCCTGAGTATAAGCGCGGGCGCCGTTTCCGACGACTCGCGGGGTGAAAAGGCGGCTTAAGAGAAAATGAAGAGGCGAGGCCGGGCCGTCGGGGAACAACGGCCCGGCGTGGAGGAAAATCGGCTAACTGAGGAACTGCCAGAGTTGGCCGCCGATTTGGGGCGAGCGCAGTTTGAGCAAAGCGCTACGCTCTAGTTGGCGGATGCGTTCGCGCGAGAGGCCAAACAGCCGGCCGACTTCTTTGAGTGTGCGTGGGCGCGCATCGTGCAGGCCAAAGCGCAGGCGTAGAATCCAGGCCTCACGCGGGGACAGAACCTCCAGCAGGCGTTCAACTTCGTCACTGAGCATCTGGCCGGCCACCATCTCAAAGGGAGCAGGATTGCTTTCGTCGGCAATAAAATCGGCCAGTTCCGAATCCCGCTCTTCACCTACCTGTTCGTCGAGCGAGACGGGCAGGCGGCTGGATTGTAACAGGTCATCAATGTCGGCCAGGGTGAGTTGCAGCCCGGCGGCGATTTCATCGTGCGAGGGCGGCCGTCCTAGCTCCTGCTCAAGTTCGCGCGAGATGCGGTGTAGCTTGTTAAGGCGGCTGTGCATGTGGGAAGGGATGCGAATGGTTCGGCCGAAATTAGCAATGGCGCGCGTTACCGATTGGCGTATCCACCAGGTGGCATAGGTGCTGAAGCGGTTGCCTAACTGGTAATTGTATTTTTCCACCGCCGTGATCAAGCCGAGATTGCCTTCCTGAATCAAATCCAGAAACGCCAATCCGCGCTCCCGGTAATGTTTGGCAATGCTGACGACCAGGCGCGTGTTGGCTGCGATTAACCGGGTGCGGGCCTCCTGGCCGAGGTTAACCGCCAGCCACAAATGCGCTTGCTCGGCGGCGTCCAGCTTTTCTTCATCCAACCGTTTCCGGGCTGCCCGTCCGGCTTCGATCTTGATGGCGATGTCGCGCTCCTCTTCGGCCGATAATAACGGTTGCTGGCTCATTTCCCGAAAATACAGGTCCAACCCGTTTTGACTGAACGCTTCAGCGTCCATTTCCACTGACGTTTCTTCGTCCAGCTCATCTAATTCTACCGGATCGTCCACTTCGACCGCCTCGTCCAACGCCTCCTCAGGCTCGTCATCCTCTAATTCGGTGTCGACCCAATGATCCTTCAGCCATTCCGCGTCGTCATCTGTGACCGGGTTTATGTACGTTTTCATGCTTGCAACCTTGTGAACATAGGGAGACTTAGCCGTCGAAACCCTATTCCACCATTATACGGACAACTTGAGCTGTCAAAATCTTACTGCGCGTCGCGAATAACATATTTTGCACAGATTATGCCATGTTGTCCATATAATTTTCATTAGAAAATTGTCTCAAAATAATTAAGGTTCCCCGCCCGGCCCGGGCGCGATCAGTTGTCCGACCCGGCGGAATCGGGCGAGGGGGAATTTCGGCCGAATTTAGCCCAGCAGCCGTTGCCCCACCTCAGCCCAACGCCACAACGTCACCCTATCCCGCTGGTTGTAGAAATACTCTTCCAGGTACGGCTCGATTTCCAATTGCCAGATAGACGGCAACTCTTCCGCCAGCCGCTCGCGCAAAAAGTAACTGGTTCCCACCTGATAATCCGGCTCTAAGAGCTGGTTGAGTTGTTCCAATAGTTCGATCAGCCGCTCAACCGGGAAAGTGGAACCGGCATGAAAACGGCGCAAGACGGCCATATTCGGTCGGAGCGGGATAAACGCGAAGCGTCGGCGCAAGGCGTAATCTACCAGGGCGATGGAGCGATCCGCCGTGTTCATCGTGCCCAGCAGGCGCACATTCGGCGGGATGGATAGCTCGCCGCCGCCTGCCAGCGGGATGGTCGTCTGGCGATATTCCAGCAGCAGCAGCAACTCGCCAAAAACTCGCGCCAAATCCGCCCGGTTGATTTCATCCAGGATCAAGACGCAAGTACCGCGACAGAGTTGGGCGCGCCGGCAGAAGTCGAGAAAGCGGCCCGGTTGGTTTTCATAAGTGAGTTGGCCGGCGGCGGTGATCGGCCGAATTCCCTGGATGAAATCCTCATAGGCATAGGCCGGGTGAAACTGCACCATTTCCACAAAACCGTCCCCGCCGCTGACCAGATGGCGCGCCAGGCGTTGCGCCACGAAAGTCTTGCCTGTCCCCGGCGGGCCGTAGAAGATGGCCTGCCCTTTGCGCTCAACCGCCGCCACCCACACAGCCAGGTCTGCCTCGTTCAGGCTGGTTTCTTGGCTCAGCGCGCGGAGATCATGAGCTGGGAGTTTAGGGGGCAACGTTTCTACTGTGGGAACTGAAACGAGCTTACCTGCCAGCAACGTAGCGCGTAGAGTGGGATTGATGACAGCCTCAAAAATGGAC
>JAYRVN010000302.1:0-3874 GCA_041918535.1 Chloroflexota bacterium | reverse complement strand
GTTGAATGGCTGCCTCCGTCTCATTATCCACACTACTCGTAGCCTCATCCAGAATCAGCACCGGCGGGTCTTTCAAAACCGCCCGCGCAATAGACAGACGCTGGCGCTGACCGCCGGACAACTTCTGGCCGCGCTCGCCCACAATCGTGTCATACCCCTGCGGCAGTTGCAGAATGAAGTCGTGCGCTTCCGCCACTTTGGCGGCTTCGATAACTTGCTCCAGCGTGGCCTCAAATGTGCCATAGGCGATGTTTTCACGCACCGTGCCATGGAAGAGAAACACATCCTGGCTGACCAATCCGATCGCCTGGCGCAGATCGCCCAGACGCAGATCGCGCACATCGCGGCCGTCCAACAGCACGCGCCCGCCGGTGACATCGTAGAAACGCAACATAAGCTTGATTACCGTGGATTTTCCGGCGCCCGTGGGGCCGACGATGGCGATGGTCTGCCCGGCCGGAGCCACGAAGCTGAGCCGATTGAGAACCGGCAGCCCGTTGCTATAGGCAAAGTCCACCTGCTCAAAGCGAATCTCGCCCGCCACTTGCGCCGTTGGCAACGGCTGTTGGCCGCCACTAATACCCACCGGCGTATCCAATAAATCCATAATACGGCTGGTGGAAGCCATTGCCCGCTGATACAGGTCTAATGTCTCGCCCAGGCGCGTGAGCGGCCACAACAAGCGCTGAATGATATAGACCATGGTGCTATATAGGCCGACCGCCAATTGGCCGGAGATGACCCGATAGCCGCCATAGACCAGTATGACAATAAACCCGGCCATGACCAACATCCGAATCAAGGGGGTGAAGGCGGAACTGAGTTGAATGGCGCGCTGGTTGGCGGCGCGGTAAGCCTCGCTCAGGCCGCCCATGCGACGTTGTTCATGGCGTTCGGCCGTAAAACTCTTGATGGTGGCAATGCCGGTGAGATTGTTCGCCAGTTGGCCGTTGAGCATGCCGACCCTTTGGCGCACAGCCAGATAAAGCGGGGCCAGTCGCCGTTGAAACAAAATCGAGCCATAGATGATGAAGGGCATGGGCAACATGCCGAGCCAGGCCACGCCGGGCGCCAGATAGAACAACCAGCCGCCGATGAGCAGGATGGTGACGATAAGCTGAATGACTTCGTTAGCGCCGCCATCCAGGAAGCGCTCCAACTGGTTGACATCGTCGTTGAGAATGGACATCAGACCGCCGGTGCTGCGCTCTTCAAAGTAGGCCAGCTCCAGGTCTTGCACATGGGCATAGGCATCCATGCGGGCCGCATGTTGCAGCGTCTGGGCCAGATTCCGCCAGATGAGTTTGTAGATGTACTCGAATAACGATTCCAGGACCCAGATGACGACTGTCAAGCCCGCAATGATCCAAAGTTGGGCTTGCGTGGAGGCGGGGCCAAAGCGCTGAACGATGAAGGATTTATCGGGCGTCACCAGAACATCGATAGCCATCCCGATGAGCAGCGGCGGGGCCAGATCAAAAACCTTGTTCAGGATAGAGAAAAGCGTGGCCCACGCGATGCGGGCGCGATAAGGGTGCGCATAGCGCAGGAGTCGAAGGAGCGGGGAACCGGAAGGGGTCATAGGCGATGTGTAACCGATGGGCAGGATAGGTGAAGCGTTGGCATAGCCTTAAGGTGTGTTAACCATCCATTCGGAGAAACCATCCAGAAATTGCCGGAAACCCGGCAGGTGTTCGGGTGGGAAGGCGTATTTTTCCTCGGCGTGAGCCAGCACGGCGGCGAAACAATCCAGCCAAACCTGACGGGCGGCATAAGTGATGGGAGAACTCAGGTGGCGAGCGCGCATTTGAGGGGAGCCGTAGCGCTGCTGGTAGAGGGGCGGCCCGCCGAGCAAACCGATGAAGAAATCGGCCGATTTACGCGAAGCTTGCACCATATCGGCCGGGAATAGGTCGCGGATGGCGGAGTCGGCCAGCGCCCGGTAGAAATCTTCCAGCATGGCGTAGATGTTGGCCGCGCCCATAGCGCTGTAGATTTCCCGGCTGGGGGCGACGATTTGGTTCGGCCGAATGGCAGGGACAAAGGGTTGTGGGTTGTTCACACTGCGTATTATAACAAAGCGGGCGAGTCGGCGGCAGCGATTCGGCCGAATCTCCCCAACGGCGTTGTCTTTGTTTGCCGCGCGCCCCGCCACTGGCTACAATTCGTCAGGCATGTAAGGTAATGCAACTCTGACATAGCAGCCGACGGGCGCATTCTAGGCCCGGATCGGCTGAAGAGGCAAGATGATGTCAAGCAAAAATGGTCGTTTGGCGCAACGGGCCTGGCAGATAGGCCCTTTAGCGATCGGGGCGACGCTGGCTTATATGGGCCGGCAGCGGGGTGAAGAGTGGCTGCGCAGTGGGCTTTTATATGTGTCGCGGGCTAACTGGGCGCGCGAGATGGTCACAGACCTGCCGGTTGCCTGGCAGGTTGCCTCCCGCTTCGTGGCCGGGGAAACAATTGAGGATGCCATCCGCACGGCGCGGGAGCTGAATCAGCGCGGTCTGCGTGTGACATTGGATTATTTGGGCGAGAGTGTCACAGATTCGGCCGAAGCCGTGGCGGCGCGCGACCAGATTCTCCAACTGCTCGAGGCCATTCACACCAGCGGCGTCGAGGCCAACGTCAGTTTAAAGCTCAGCCAGATGGGCGTCAACCTCGATCCCGAATTGGCCCATGCCAATCTGGTTCAAATCCTCACCCGCGCGCGCGAATTAGGCAATTGGGTGCGGATTGACATGGAGGACTCGTCCCTCACCGACACGACGTTGGCGCTTTTCCGCCGCTGGCGCTATGAGGACGGCCTGACCAACTGCGGCGTCGTCATCCAGGCTTATCTCTTCCGCAGCGAAGACGATGTTCGCGAACTCATCGCCGAGGGCGCCGGGGTGCGTCTGTGCAAAGGCGCCTACAAGGAGCCGCCGGATCGCGCCTTCGCCCATAAATCCGACACCGATGACAACTACATCAAGCTCACGCAACAACTCCTGAGCGCAGAGGCGCGGGCCAACGGCGTCTATACCGCTGTGGCGACTCACGATGAGCGCATGATCAGAGCCGCCATTGATTACGCCATCGCCAACAACATCCCCAACACCGCTTTTGAATTTCAAATGCTCTACGGCGTCCGGCGTGAACTACAAGCCTCCCTGCGCGCGCAAGGCTACAATGTGCGCATCTATGTGCCGTATGGGACGGCCTGGTATCCTTACTTTATGCGCCGTTTGGCCGAGAGACCGGCCAATCTCTGGTTTTTCATGAGCAACTTCTTCAAGCGTTAGCCAAACCAGTTGCGCTCAACCATAATCCCGTTCTGCTGACTGGGCCGACCCGGCAGCGGGGCGTTGGGCAAGGGAACAGAATGCCTCGAATGATTGAATCGGACCGTATCGCCGACGTTTTCCTGGTTCACTTGCAAGCGTTTGGGGATGCTCGCGGCAGCTTTCGCGAGACCTTCCGCCGGGAATGGTTTCCGCAACGGCGTTGGGAGATGATGCAAACCAATTGCTCCCACTCGCAGGCAGGCGTGGTGCGTGGATTGCACTATCATTTCCGGCAGGTAGATTATTGGTATGTGACCGCGGGCAAGATTCGGGCCGCGTTGTTCGATATGCGGCCGGGTTCGCGCACGTACCGGGCTACCCAAACGCTGGATATGTCGGCCGAAACAGATATGGGCCTGTTTATTCCGATTGGGGTGGCGCATGGGTTTGCGGCTTTGACGGATGCCACCCTCATCTATGTGGTAGACCACTACTTTGATGGCAGCGATGAGTTTGGGGTGGCGTGGAACGACCCGACTCTGGCGATTGATTGGGGAGTGGCCGAACCGATTGTGTCGCCACGGGATGCGGGCTATCGGCCGTATGCG
>JAYRVN010000301.1:0-4889 GCA_041918535.1 Chloroflexota bacterium | reverse complement strand
TGGCGCTGGGCAACATTGACAGCATCTCTCCAATGATTTATAACTCGCCTCCACAAGGCAGTGATTGTCCGGAAGACAGCACCTTCTGGACTCGTTCGGTGTGGGAGACATTGGCGGCGGATTTTCAGGCGGACAATAGCGGGCGGTATGTCATACCCGGCATCGGCGGCTCCTATTGCAGCTTTGACGAAATCGCCTGGCGCATCCAGCGCGCGCGCGAGTTGGAGACAACCGGCCAGGCCATTTTCTCCTATAGCGGTCTGGCGACGCGGGGTTATTTCGATGACCTGGCCGCCGGCCCGTATGCGCGCCCGGCGAGTGTGCCGGATTTGCCCTGGCGACCGTGAACCGAGACATCAAGCCGTTGCCGGGAAGCCGAGGAGGCGACAACATGGGGATTGATGAAAGCCTGGACGCGACATTGCTCAAGCAAAAAGCCACAGTGCGCGAGAGGCCGTTTGTTTCGACTGTGCCGGTGGTAGGGCCACTAATCGTCTGGGTGCGCACCACCTGGAATAATGTGGCGGCGCGCTGGTATGTATTGGGCATGGTTCAGCAGCAAAACGAGTTCAACGATCTGGTTGTGACCCAGCTCTATGAGACCGAGACGCGCCTGATTGACCAGGATGGCGACCAATCGGCGTTGGTGCAGGCGGTGGCGGAGTTGACCCTGCAAGTCATCCAACTGAAGCGACGTGTGGCGACGCTGGAGTCGGCCGTAGCTTCAAACAGGCCGGGCGCGCCGGAGGCTGCGTTGGGCGTGTGAGGGCGGACAGCAAGCGATGCATCTGGCCTATTTCACTCCTTTGCCGCCGGCTCGATCCGGCATCGCCGATTACAGCAGGGATTTGCTGCCGGCATTGCAACCACTGGTAGACCTGACGCTGTTTGTAGATAGGCCGGAGGAGGCGGCGGCAACCTGGCGCAATCGCTTCGACGTGGCGGCAACGGCAGACTATCCGCGCCGTCGCTGGGAGTTTGACCTGGCGCTTTACCACATGGGCAACAACCGACAGCATACAGCGATATACGCACTGCTGCGCCGCTATCCGGGGGTGGTGGTGCTGCATGATTATGTACTGCACCATCTCATGGCGACGCTGGGGTATGGGCGTGAATTGGGGTATGCGTTGGGGGCGGCGGGGGCGTGGGGCGTGCGTTTCGGCCGAATCCCTCCCCCTATTGACAGCCTGCCCTTAAACCAACGGTTGCTTGACACCAGCCTGGGCGTCATCGTCCATAGTCGGTATGTGGCGGAGTTGATTCGGGCCGCCCGGCCTGACCTGGCTCTGAGCATTGTGCCTATGCCCGTTACCCTGCTGCCGCCTGTCCCTGCCGCCGCCCAACTACGCGCCGCGCTCGGCCTGCCGGAAGACGCCCTGGTATTGGCCAGCCTGGGGCAGATCACCCCGAACCGCCAACCCGCCCTGAGCTTGCGCGTGTTTAGCCGCTTGCAACGCCGTTTCCCCAACCTGCACTATGTGATTGTGGGCGAGGCGCGGGATGTGGCTATCGGCGCGCTGATCGCTGAGCTGCCGGCAACGGCGCAGGCGCAAGTGCATGTGACCGGTTTTGTGGACGACCCGGCGCAGTTTGACGCGTACCTGGCCCTGGCGGATGTGGTGCTCAATGTGCGTTATCCGACGATGGGCGAAACATCGGGAGTAGCCCTGCGCGCGCTGGCGGCCGGGAAACCGCTGGTCGTGTTTGACCTGGGCTGGTATCATGAGTTGTCGGAGGGGGCGGTGAAGGTGGCGCCGATGGATGAAGCGTCTCTGGTGGCGGAAGTGGCGCGACTGTTGGATTCGGCCGAAACGCGCGCCGCTCTCGGTCAGGCCGGACGCGTCGCCATCGCCAACCAGCATACCCCGTCCGCCGCCGCCGCTGCGTATCGGGCTTTCCTGGAATCGGTGCTGGCGCACTATGCGTAGCCCGACTGAACGACGTTTATGCCGGCCTGGCTTGCTCTGTTCTGCATAACGCTCGCCAATGGGATCACCGGCGGGCTGATCCTATGGCAATGGGCGATATTACCGCGCTTCCGCCTGGGCTACGGGATGCGCAGCCTGGGCTGGGGGCTGGCGCTGAATGGTTGGCTGGCGGTGCTGTTGGCGGAATTCGGCCGATTCACCCCCCGCAACCTCGCCCTCATCTGGCTCCTGCCCATCTTTGTCCTTGTGTGGCGTCGTCGCGCTGCCATCTACCAGTGGCGGCCTGTGCGCCTCCTGCCCCCTCGGCTCACTATTCACCAGCTGGCGTTTCTGGCCTATCTACCGGTGGCTCTTTGGCTTTTCTGCCGCCCGCACCAATTTGTCAAAGGGGCGGCCGACGCCGGCGTTTACGTCAACCTGGCTGCCAATATCAACCGGACCGGCCGCGTCCTCATCCACGACCCCGACCTGGCGGCGCTCGATCGGCGCCTGGACGCCTATCTCTTGCGCCCATTGCCACCGGGCGATGTAGCCCCTTATTTGCTGCTGCCCGGCTTTTACGTAACAGACCCGGCGCAGGGAGCCGTCGTTCCCCAATTCTACCCCCTCTATCCGGTATGGCAGGCTATAGCCCTACGCCTGGGCGGCCTGGAAGCTGCCCTGATGACCACCGGCCTATGGGCTGTGTGGGGCAGTCTGGCGCTTTATCTAACTGCTCGCGCCGTGGGCGGGCGGGTCGCCGGCTGGCTGGCTCTGGCCGGCTTGACCCTGACCGGCCTGCAAATCTGGTTTGCGCGTTATCCCACCACAGAGACTCTGACCCAAAGCCTGGTGTGGCTCGGCCTATGGGCGCTGACGCGTTGGCTAGGCGCCGACGACCGGTCGCGCCGCCTGCCCGATATTTGTCTGGCCGGTTTACTTTTAGGCCAGACCCTGTTGGCGCGCATTGATATGTTTTTCGTGCTGGCACTCCCGTTGGGGCTGGGTATCTGGATCGGGCTGAAGGCCCGGCCGTTGCGTCGCGCCGGGCTGGGGTTCGCCCTGACCCTGGGCCTGATGGCCGTCCACTCTTTTGGGCACGCCTGGTGGCAAAGTCGTCCCTATTTTCTGAGCACCTACGGCTATCTGCTGCGCGTGATGGTGGAAAAATGGGGCGTCTGGTCAACCGGATTGGTCGCTCTAGGGGCGCTTATCTGGCTGTTCGGCCGATATCGCGTCCGCCTGTCTACCCTCCTGCCGTGGGAGCGGCTGCTGCGCGGCCTGGGCGCAGCGGCTGTCCTCGGCCTGGCCGCCTACGCCTGGTTCATTCGTCCCCAGACCGCCGCCATCACCTATCCCGATTGGTACAGCGGACAGGCTGTGCCCCTATTGGATCAGGAGAACTTGCGGCGACTGGCCTGGTATCTCTCGCCATTAGGCGTCTGGTTGGGTTGTTTGGGCATTGCCTGGGTGGTGTGGCGCGGGCGGGCGCGCCATCTGTTCAGCTTGGGCCTGGGCCTGTTTTTCACCTTGTTGTATGTCTGGCGGATTCAGGCTAATCCGCTACAGGTTTATGTGATGCGCCGGTATGTGCCGGTCGTGATGCCTTACCTGACACTCTGCGCGGCGGTGTGGCTGGCGTCGGGCATGATTCGGCCGAATTTCTGGCAACGCGCCGCCGCCGCCACCACCGCCGCCCTCTGGTTAGCAGCCCTGGCCTGGTTGGCGCGCGGTCTCGTCACACAAGTGGATTACGTTGGGTTGCCGGCTCAATTGGATGCCCTCAACGCGCAATTTGCGCCGCATTCCGTCTTGCTCTTCAACGATCCGGCGGCCGTCGGTCAGGGGGACATCTTGGGCACGCCGTTGCGCTTCTTGTACCAGCAGACAGTGTTCGACTTGCGCCAAACCGAGGCGTTGGACACAGCGGCGCTGGCCGCGCAGGTGCGCGCCTGGGCGGCGACGCGGTCGGTATATTGGCTGGCTGTGCCGGGCGGCGTTGCCTGGCCGTTGCCCGCCGTGCAGCTGGAGCGGGCGGGCGCGTATACCATCGTCACCCAGGCGCTAGAAGAGAGCTATACACAGCGCCCGCGGGCCATTGTGACCCAAACTTGGGCCGGGGAGATTTATCGGGTGCAACCGTGAACCGATTCTCAGCGAGGAATGCCGCATGATCGAGAAATGGCCGAGAATTTCCAGCCAATATCTGGGCGATTACTACATCTTCCGTTTACGCCAAGACCTGAGCGTCTCGCCCCGCACTGGCCGGACACATCGTTTCTATGTGCTGGATGCGCCGGATTGGGTCAACATTATCCCGCTGACATCGGATGGACAGGTTGTGCTTGTACAACAGTACCGGCATGGGGATAGGAGCATCACCCTGGAGATTCCAGCCGGCATGACCGACCGACGAGACGCCTCACCCATCGAGGCGGCGCAACGGGAATTACGCGAGGAGACGGGTTGCATAGCCGGTCGGGTGATCCACCTGGGCAGCGTTGCGCCTAACCCGGCCTTTCTCAATAATCGTTGCCACAGCTATCTGGCGCTGGATGTGCAGCCGATCGAAACGCCTCAACTGGATGGCTCGGAGGATATTGCCCTGGTGCAATTGCCGTTGGCGCAGGTGGCCGATTGGATTGTGACGGGGCAGATTACCCATTCGCTGACCATTTCGGCATTCTATTACCTGGAGAAGTATTTGCGGACCAACCCGCTGTGAGGGAAATTCGGCCGAATTTCCCCTCTTTCGCCGCGCTTGCCCCGCGTGCTAAAATCATGGTGGCAGTTTTTCACCACCATCAACACCCTATTGCGGAGGTTTCCATGTTAGCAAAATGGTTTCGCGTCATCTTCTCTTTCATTCTGCTGGGCGGCGGCATCTGGTTTCTCACGCGCGCCAGCGCGCCCGCGTCTGACTCATTTCTACACCGCCAGGCGTTGGTGCAAATGAACTTGCCCGCCCTACGCTCAGCG
>JAYRVN010000300.1:0-4824 GCA_041918535.1 Chloroflexota bacterium | reverse complement strand
TGCCGCCTGGCAGGCGTTAGGCGGGCCGGCTTTCCCGGCCATCCGCGCCGCCGCCGGCCCCCTGGCCGATTATTGGGTCTGCTCCGGTTAGTCGGTTGGCGGTTTTAGGGGTGGGTGCGGCCGTCCGGCCCACCCCGCCGCGTCGCCCAGGGTGCTGCTTGCCTGGTCACCTGGGGCCGGCGTCACCTCGGCCTCGATTTCGCTCTGGCGCTAGGGGCGGAAGAGGGCAGAAATATCGGCCGAAACTCGATTCAGGTAAGCCAACTGACCGGCATCCAGGTCAGACACGGCGTAGAGCCGCTTGGGTTGGCGGGACACAAACAAGCGGCGCCTGGCAAACGCCGGGGACATGGGCTACCGCGCATGACACGGCGCAGCCTGCCTGGATGCGGCCGGATGTTCTTGTATGGGCCTGTGCCCTGACGCCTGCATGGGTCTGGCTAATGGTCGTCGCCGGGTCAGGCAAGTTGGCGTTGACTGCGGATGGGCTGCGCTTTTGGGCCGCCCGCCCCCTCTCCCGCCGACATCCCCCTGAAAAAACGACGCCGCCCGCGGCATTCAACCGCAGGCGGCGTCCCTACATCAGTCGGCGGTCCGGCCCGGGCGAGGCGTGGGGTGTGGGCGCGGGCCTAAGTCTAGAGAGGTTCCAGTCGCGTTTCTCTCGTGCCAGTTTTTTAGGAGGGGGAGGGAGGGCGCCTCGCCTTTTCCACCCCAGACCTACTTCCATTTAAGCACAAAACCCGCCGCCTGTCACCTGTTTCGGCCGAAACGTCTCATTCTCCGCCCCAACCTCACACCTATGCGAAGCGCCTGTCCGCCTGCCCCGCCCATTTAAGAGTGAGTAGCTCACTAGCGTCCACCCGCCGGTACGGTCTGCGCGCCGGCGCTGCCCTATCTAAGCGCCAGCTAAAAAATCCCTCGTCGCCCGGCCGGCAGTCGAACGACCGCCGCCGGCGTGCTATACTTAGATTAATGCGCGACCTGCCGCCCCATCTGGTCAGCCTGCTGCGTTACCTGCTGCGTCTGCCCCCCGGCGACTATCAGGTGCGGTTGACCATCCCGCTCCAACGGCGGCAGCCTTGGGAAATGCAGGTCACGCGTTTGGAAACGGTGCGGTGCTGGTCGGGAGATTCGGCCGACAGGCAGCCCCTCCCTCCGCCCAACCCCCCTTCTTAATACAGAAGGTTTAGGGTTCACGCCGCCGCCGACAATTGCATCGCGCCCGTCTTCGTCGCCGCCCGCGCGGCCACTAGCCGGATGATCCTGCCCAACCCGGGGAGAATCATCCGGCTTTTTTATTGGCGTCCGGCCCTCCCCGCCGAAGGCCGGACGCCCGGGAGGTCGCTGCCCTGGCCCACCTCGCCGCCCTGCCCGCGCTCGGCTTCCACAACGTCGCCGGCGCGCGCCGGCTGCGCCACCACCACCGGCCCGGCTTCTGGCTCCAGACCCGCCGCCTCGCCGCCATTTCCCGCGCAGCCACGCCTGCCTTTACGCCCGCAACCCCGCGCGCCTGGCCGAGCCGGCCGCGCTCCAGACCATTCACTAAAACCCGGAGAAAGAGAACATGCCCCCCTACCCCACCCGGCCTCGGCGCCGCCTGCTCCTCAGCCTGGCCCTGCTCCTGCTCAGCCTGAGCCTGGTCGTCGCCGTCCACGCCGCCATCCTCGTCAGCACCGACCCGTCGCCGCTACAAATCGGCCGAAGCAGCGCCATCACCTACACCGCCGACGACGGGCTACTCAATTGGGAATACCCCTGCGTCCCCAACGAAGAAGCCGGCTACCGCGAACGGCTCTACTTCCCCGCCGCCGGCCTCACCGCCCTCGACAACTCCCCCAACCTCCAATGCGACACCGACACCGGCGAAATCCGTTGTTCCGCCTACCGCAACCAACCCATCCCCAGCGGCGAATGGTACACCGTCACCCTACATCTCGCCCCCCTCGACCCCGCCGCCTGTATCGTCAACGAAAGCGGCGCCCGCTTCATAGCCTGGCCCGTACGCTACGAACAATGCCAACACGCCTGCGGCGCCGGCTGGCAATGCGCCAGCCAGACCACCCCCTACGCCCTCGCCTGCATCCCGCCGACCCTCAGCGTCAGCCTAACCGCCGCCCACGCGCACCTTTTTCCCAATCGGCCGCTCGCCGGCTGGGGCATCAGCCTACTCTGCCTACTCAGCGTCACCTGGGTCATCCGCCGCCGCCGGCGCGCAAACTAAGTACAAACCAAAAGAGAGAGGCGGGGTTGGTCCCCGCCTCTCTCTCCGTTCACCGCCATGGCTGTCCGGCGCATTCACGCTACGCCCGCCGGCGCTAAAACGGCACATCCGCTCCGGCCGTCAGGCTTTGATACCAGTCGCGCAAAAAGCGCATCGCCTCATCAAACCGCGCCGCCGGCAACTCGCGATAACCCGCAATATTAAACCGGCGGTACAACTCCCCAAATGAGGCAGGTTTCAGGCGGCGATCGCCGCCTCGCTTATGAGTGGGCGCGCGTTGCTAGTGTGTGGCTTTACCTCCTCAGGGTTCAGTAGGGATCCTCTGCCTTTCTTGGTGCATGGGTTTGTGGGCAAAGCCTCCCTGCTCCCATGTACGGAACGCTTGCAAAGAGCATTTCAGAGCTGACCTCGTCCCGATTTTCGACTTTCTAGCAAAAATCACCCAAAACTTGAAAATTGAAGTCAATTGAACTAATATATAGTTCATCATGACTTCACTATGAAGTCAATTGACGTCAATATATTTTGAGGAGACAAGATTATGACACGCATTATTGCGGTCGCCAACAATAAAGGGGGTGTTGCTAAGACGACCACAGCAGCGAATCTTGCCGATGGGCTAGCGCGTAAGCTGATCGTTAATGGAGAAATCCAAGGCAAAGTCCTAGTAATTGATCTAGATAGCCAGGGCAACCAGGCCGACTTCTTCGGGGTGCGCGACCGCATTTATGATCCGGAACACAATCCGACAGGTGCTTGCCTGAGTAATCTTTTCAATGATGAAAATTGCCCAACACACGAGTTCATCATCAGTCTCAATCGCCCTTCAGATAACCTGCCGCGCCCCAATCTCTTTCTGATACCGTGCACCCGCGAGCTCAACTTCGCTGTCGACAACTTAGCCGCCCTTGACTCCATCTCTTCTTACCAAGCTGCTATAAGTCGCGGACGGAAGAAACTCGCCCCGGTTCGACAGCTGGATACAATTCTGTCTGATCGTCTGGAGAGGATCTCTCACAATTTTGCGTTCATTGTTATTGATTGCCCGCCTAACTTGGACACCCTAAAACGGGCGGTCTATGAGTTTGCGGATGAGGTAATTGTTCCGGTCAAAACAGATCGTCTCAGTGCGATTGGTGCTCAACAACACACTGATGACATTGTGCGCATGATCCGAGAGCATAACCTGAAAGTCAAGATCTCGTATGTGGTACCCACGATGATGCGTGTGCGGCAGGTGTTGGCCGAGCATACGCTGGAGTTACTACAGAGTCGGTATGGAGCTGGCCATGTCGCCACTCCCATTCCAGAGAGTGTTTATATCAAGGAAGGCCCGGCAGCCGGTGGGCTGACCATATTTGAGTATGCGCCAGGTTCGGCTCCGGCCGAAGCTTATCAGGACCTGGTGGACAGGGTATACCATGACTAAGAAGCAATTTCCCAAGCCTGATGAACTGGTAAGTGGTCTGAATGATCTGGGGGGGATTCGGCCGAAAGGTGCGCAATCCCAATCTGCGCGGGTGCGTAGCAAGGCCTTCACGGAAGAGCCACGGGTTGATGCTAGAGACATCGCTACTGCTACGGGTGATAAGACAATGGCCGGTCAGTACAAGCGCAAGCAAATTCTTATTCCGCCGGCCCAGCTGCAGTATATTCAACGAAAAGCGAGAGAGTTGCGTATTAGCCAAGCCGAGTTATTCCGTTGGCTAATTGACCATGGCTTGGCCGCTCTTGATAGTGGTGTAAAACCAGAGGTTAAGGTTGTTGATGTGCGCAGCGAAACAAAAAAAGGCCATTGGACTAGTCAGTAAATCGCCGGGTAGATCAGCCTGGCTTCAATGAGCGTGTCATGTAATATGACATGGGCTCTTAACCAATATCATGAGGAGAAAATGACCGAGATACAATCGCTTATACCGGTTGAACAAAGGGAAGTCGGGTTTTATACCGATAAGGTTCTGGCATTACGCCTCGCTGATGGCAATGTATACGTGCCTATTAAGCCCATATGTGATTTGCTTGGTGTGGATTGGTCCTCGCAACGGAAACGCATTAGTCGGGACTCGGTCTTATCAAGCATCGTGATGTCTGTGGTCATTACGACCACAGACATCGATCCTGCTAGCAAACGTCCGCGAACAAGCGAAATGCTGGCTTTGCCGCTTGACGTCCTAAATGGCTGGTTGTTTGGTATCAATGCCGAACGGGTAAAGCCAGAACTGCGTGAGCGGATCATTCGTTATCAGAAGGAATGTTATAAGGTGTTGGCTGAAGCTTTTCGCGAAGGCCGACTAACGACCGACACCACTTTTACAGACTTGTTGCAAACTGATTCACCGGCTGTGCAAGCCTATCGGATGGCCCAAGCCATCATGCATATGGCGCGCCAACAAATTTTGTTGGAAGCTCGCCTTGAACAACAGGATGGACGACTGGATTCGGCCGAACAGCGTGTGACAGACATCGAGGAACGCTTGGAGAACATCGAGGTCAGCCTGGGTGATTCAGCCCGTCACATTACGCCATCGCAAGCATCGCGCATTAGCCAGGCAGTCAAGGCGATCGCGCTGGAATTGGGCAAACGCAGCGGTCGGAATGAATTC
>JAYRVN010000299.1:0-3521 GCA_041918535.1 Chloroflexota bacterium | reverse complement strand
GACGGCGCGTCGGGCGCGTCGCGCGCGGTGTAGCAGCTCCTGGACGCCGTCATAGGTGTCTAGATAGACGACGCCCGGCAGGTCAGCGCCTGGATATGGGGGCGGCACGGCGCGCGCGCCGGTAGCTATCAGTAGGCGGTCGTAAGAGATGGTCTGACCGGAGTCCAGTTGGAGGGTGTGGGCAGCCGGCGTCAGGCGCACGGCGCGGCCAAAGATGAGTTGGATACGCTGCGTGGCATACCAGCCCGGGGTTCGGCATTGGATTTGTTTGAAAGGGACTTCATTCAGGATGACATAGGCCAAGCCAGGGCGGGAGTACATGGGATAGGATTCGGCCGAAATTACCACAATCTCCGCCCCATCGTCTTGTTGTCGCAACGTCTCCGCGGCTGTCACCCCCGCCGCCCCATTGCCAACGATCACACAACGCATACCGACCCCCTACTGCTCCGCCGACGCATTGAACACCGTCAGCGCTACGCCTGCTGCGTCGGCCAACTCCCATCGCAGCGTCCCGCGTGGACATACATTGATGCAATTGCCGCACGTGATACAGGTCGGCGCATCTACCGGCAACCCCCGGCGCGCATACGAGCGCACATCAATGCCCACCGGACAGTTGTAGCCGCAGACGCCACATTGCACACACCGTGTTGCGTCGGCGGTGACCTTGCCCAATTGATGGGTCGTCGGCGGCGTGACCGCCTGACCTGATAGCCACTTCTTCAACTTAGCCAGCATATTGCCTCAAGCCGTCCATGGGATAGATGAGCGCCGAAAACCTCGGCGCGTCAAGGGCGAACCGAACCTGGTCGTTCAGTCCGCTCTTCCTCCACGCTCCCGGTGGGATGACAGGCCAAACAGTCCGCTAATGCCTCGCCGGATAGCGCCAGTTCTCCGTGCGTTTGGCGCATATCATCGGCCGTATGACAATCGGCGCAGGTGTAGGTGGTAAAGGTATCGGTGTGGCAGGTTGCGCATGGGGTTTCGCCCATGTTGCCGTGATCCAGCGGGAAAACGTGCTGGGTGAGACGGGCGGGATGCCAATCGGCCGATGTGTGGCAATTGGCGCAATCCACGCCGAACAAACCGCTGTGTAGCGCCGGCTCCGTATGGCAGCCGTAGCAGGTTGTCGGCGTGCCGGCATAGCGATCTGACGCATGGCATTGGTCACAATCTAAAGCAACATGCGCCCCTTCCAATGTCACCAACTGAGCGTGCCGCGCCGGCGTGAATTGCTCGACAGCCTGCGTGAAGAGGTTTACGCTCTCGCCCTGGTGCTCCTGATGGCAGCCGACGCAGTCATCCGACGCCAAATGCCCATGCAAGCCGACGCTCGCTACGCGCGCCTGCGCCACGTCCGTGTGGCACGCTTCGCATCGGGCGGTCTGAACACCTTGAAAAGGGGTGTGGCAACGCGTGCAAACGTCGCCAAAATCGGCATGGCTGGCAAAGTCGCCGCTATGCCTGGCGGTATGGCTGACGGCTGAGAGATGTCCGGGGCTGTAAGCCCGACCGCCGGTGAAATATAGCCCTAGCGCCAATCCGATGATCAGCAAAGCGGCGCTGAGCAGAGCGACGGGTGAGTAAAGAGGATGGGGTCGTTCGAGAAGAGGCGTCGTGGAACCGGTCATGGGGCGCTTTGTCTAACGATTTAGGTGGGCGAGCGGAGGGCGCGTGGGTGGAGAAGGGTTACGAGCCGCCGATCGCCTCTGTTGGAACTAATGAAAGATACCAGCCCGAAAGAAGAGCGCCGCCACGATGTGAATGGCGACGGACACAAAGAGGGCCAGTCCAAGCGGGATGTGCAACATGTGCCAAATCTGAAAGAGCCGGCGCGTGCGGTCAATGCGTTGGCCGCGTCGTTCAAATCGCCGGCCGAGAGCGTGTAGGTCGGCTATTTGTCGACGATAGTCAAGGGCCGTTTTCTCCAAGCCGCGCAAGCCTCGGCGGAGTTGCCACCGATAACGCCAGCGGGCCAGTCGACCAGGACCATAGCGACTGTCCAATGTTTGGGTTAACGCGCTTATGCGCCGGGGTTTGTCTTCTTCAAAGCGATCTAACTCTGCCTGGAGGGCTTGTTGGTTGCGTAGGGCTTGTTCCTGGTTGATGGCTGAGCCGCCGATGGCCCGGTTGAGAGCGGTGTAGAGGTATCGGCCGATAAAGCCACTGGCTACGACCACCGCCGTCAGGCCGAACGTCACACCCGCCAGTCCCCGGAATTGCAGCCCGGTGTGCATGGTCACCAAGAAGGGGCCTACCAGGCCGGTCACAATATGGAACGACAACCAGTTGCGCACCGGCCCCCAGCGATTGAGCAGACGGGTGCGTTTGCGTAGGCTATATAGCGTCTCGGTCAATACCATCAGCAGCGTGCCGACAACGCCCAACCAATGGCCGAACGGTTGCCCGCCGGCCGGTTCTGCCAGCCAGTCGTAGGCGACATAGACAGCGCAGAGGATGATCAGAATAAAACCCGCAATTTCAAGTTCCAGCCTCGGGTTTAGGCGGATCAGATTCGGCCGAAACATTGGCGCAGCTCCCTCAGCCCAGCAGTGGCGCTCACGGCTCAGATGCTCAACATTCCCCGCCCAGGCAACTTGTCCGGGCGCATCCAAGCATAGCGTAACATACCAACAGGTTACGCGGTTACTTCTCTAAGCATAAGGTCATTTGGGCTGGTGTCATAGTTACATTCATCCTGGATTCTGAGGACAGTTGTCACCAGTTGCCGCCGCCCCGGGTGAAAATCGGCCGGCCGGTTATTGGTGGTAGTAAGACCAGTCCCAGAACCAGAAGGCCAACCCTTTCCAGGCGCCCCAGCGGGCAAACGCGTTTTCGACAGCTTGGCGTTCAGCCGGCCGATCCATCGGCCATTCGTAGGAGACAACTTTGAGCGCCCAGGAATCAATGGGGATGTGGTCATAGCGGCCCAGGATCATCAGCAGATTGGCGGCGGCATAATCGCCGATGCCTTTGATCGCTAGCAGGCGCTTTTTGAGGTCGGGGGTAGAAAATTCGGCTGATTTCAGCCCTTCCAAATCCAAGTCACCCGCCGCGACTGCCCGCGCCAGCCCCAGGATATAGGGCGTGCGAAAGCCGGCTTTGACTGTGGCGCGCAGCGTCGGCTCGTCCAGGTCGGCCAATTGCTCCGGCGTGGGGAAGGCGTGGCGTGTCGGGTCGCCCGGCCAGGCCGAGCCATATTGCCGCACCAGGGCGGCGTTCATGCGAATGGTACCGCTCCAGGTGGTGTTGACGGTCAGCATGGTCTTGATCACGTCCTCAAAGAGGGTAGGTGAACGCAGAACACGCCCCTGGGCGCGGGCGGCCATTTGCGCCAGCTTGGGCTCCTGTCGGGCGAGGGCGTAGAATTCGGAGAAATCTTGTTCCAGACCGAGCATCCAGGAGAGTTGAGCGTTGAGGGAAGCGGATTCGGCCGAATCCAATTCACCTTCCACCTCTGCCGCCACGCCATCCGCAATCGCCGCCACCTCCACCGCCGTCACCCGCCCGCTCGACAG
>JAYRVN010000298.1:0-4178 GCA_041918535.1 Chloroflexota bacterium | reverse complement strand
TGACCAGCCCGGCGGGTGGGCGTTCCTGGTAGAGTTCGAACTCTGAATCGAAAGAGAAAGCTGTGCGTTGCGTAGACAACGAACCCCTCACACCATTGTGGACACTCTTGCCTGTTGTCGTGGAACCGAATTCGGCCGAAATCCCGCCTTACGCGCCGCAGCATTCGGCCGATGGGCTGACAAAGCCACTATGGAGTATAACGGCAGAGCGCATGGGAAACAAAAAGCCGCCCATCGGATTCGGCCGATAAGCGGCTTCTAAGCTGTGGGCGGTACAAGACTCGAACTTGTGACCTCTGCGATGTCAACGCAGCGCTCTAACCAACTGAGCCAACCGCCCGAACGCTCCAAATTATAGCCGTGAATGGTGGTTTGGCAAGTTCCGACCGGCCTGCCATAATTATCAGGTGGGTCTGCGGGGAAACCGGGCGCGACCGGCAACCTCCAGACCGACAATGTAGATAATCACGACTATGGGGTGAACGCTTAACTATGACTCTTGTCATGAAATTCGGCGGCACGTCGGTGGGTAGCGCCGCCGCCATACGCGAAACTGCCCAATTGGTGATCGATCAACTCGGCCGCCGGCCCTCGGTGGTCGTCGTGGCTTCAGCCATGGGGTCGCAACCGGTTAAAGTGACCGACCTGCTGTTGCAGGGCGCGCAGGCTGCCCTGGCAGGGGATGAGCCGGCCTATCGAGCCATTGCCGAACAGGTGCAGCGGGTGCATTACGCCGCCATAGATGGCTTGTTGGCGCCGGAGAAGGAGCGCCAGGTTGTGTTAGCGGAGAACCGGGCATTTATCGCCCGCTTTGTGGCTTTATGCCAGGCGGTCAGTGTCTTGGGTGAGCTGACGCCGCGCGCGCTGGATGCAGTGGCCGGGATGGGCGAGCAGATGAGTGTGCGGATTCTGGCGGCGTATCTGCGCGAATTGGGATTTTCGGCCGAATCCGTTGACGCCACCGAACTCATCGTCACCGATAGCCGCTTTCAGGAAGCCACCCCTCTCTTCGACGCCACCGCCGCCAAAACGCAAGCTCGCCTGGGACCCTTGTTGGCCCAGGGAATCATCCCGGTCGTGACCGGCTTCATCGGGGCCACGACGGATGGCGTGCTCACCACCCTGGGCCGGGGCGGTTCCGATTACAGCGCGGCCATCCTGGGCCAGGCGCTGGCGGCCGCCGAAGTGTGGATTTGGACCGACGTGGACGGCGTTATGTCGGCCGATCCGCGGCTTGTCCCGGCCGCTCGTTCTATCCCGGTGTTAACCTATCGGGAGGTCAGTGAATTGGCCTACTACGGCGCGCGCGTCCTGCATCCCAAAACCATCCGGCCGGTAGTGGAGCACAATATTCCGCTGCGCATTAAGAATACGTTCAATCCGAGCCACCCCGGCACGCTCATTGTCAGCCAGGCGGAGAATGATCAGGGGGTGATCAAGGCGGTGACGGCTATCCGGCGCTTGAGTCTGATCACGCTGGAGGGCAAGGGGATGATGGGCGTGCCGGGCATCGCGGCGCGCACGTTTGCGGCGGTGGCGGAGAGCGGGGTGAGCGTGTTGATGATCTCGCAAGCCTCGTCGGAGCAATCCATCTCGTTTGTGACGGCGGCGGATTCGGCCGAACCCGTTCTCGCCAATCTACGCCACGCTTTCCAGAGCGAAATCGCCCGCCGGGATATTGATCAGGTCTGGGACATGCGCCCTGTATCCATTATCACTATCGTGGGGGCGGGTATGCGCGGCACACCCGGCATCGCCGGCCGCATCTTCACGGCCCTCGGCGAGGCTCGCGTCAATGTCATTGCCATCGCCCAGGGCTCTTCCGAATGCAGCATCAGTCTGGTGGTCAGCGAGGCCGATACGGCCCAGGCCGTGGCCCAACTGCACCAACTGATCCTGTCACAGGTCTGACAGCGACGATTGAGGGCTTCTTATCGGCCGAAACTACATCCGAAATGTGCCAAAGCGGTCGTCCGGGAAGGGCGCGTTGAGCGTGGCCGAAAAGGCCAGCGCCAGCGCCATGCGCGTCTGCGCCGGGTCAAGAATGCCGTCATCCCACAGACGCGCCGTGGCATAATACGGGTCTGATTCACGCGCATATTTATCCAGAATAGGCCGTTTGAACACCGCCTCCGCCTCCGCTGCCTGCGCTGGCGTCAGCGATTCCGCCTGACGCGCTTGCAGACGGCGCAATACCCCCTCTTGCCCCACCGTCCACAAGGTGTTGGCGGCGGCGTCCCCGCTCATGACGCTGATCCGGCTATTGGGCCAGGAGAAAAGAAAACGGGGGTCGTAGGCGCGCCCGCACATGCCGTAGTTGCCCGCGCCGTGGCTGACGCCGTGCAGCAAGGTGATGCGCGGCACGCTCACATTGCTCACCGCCATGACCATTTTCGCCCCATCTTTGGCAATGCCGCCATTCTCATACAACTTGCCCACCATGAAACCGGCGATGTTCTGCATGAATAGCAAGGGCGTGCCGCGTTGCCCGCAAAGCTGGATGAAATGAGTCGCCTTAAGGGAAGACTCGCTAAAAAGCAGGCCGTTATTGGCGACAATGCCGACCGGCAAACCCAGGATGTGAGCGAAGCCGCACACCAGGGTCGGGCCGTAGCGCGCCTTGAATTCGCTGAAGCGCGAACCGTCCACCAGGCGGGCAATGATCTCGCGCACATCATAGGTGTGGCGCGGGTCGGCCGGAATGACCCCGTACAGCTCTTGCGGGTCGTAAGCAGGCTCTTCAGGAGCTTGTAGAACCAGGGGGATGCTCTTGCGCCGGTTGAGATGCCCCACAATCTCGCGCACCCAGGCCAGGGCTTGCGTTTCGTTTTCGGCGAAATGGTCGGCTACGCCGCTGAGCCGGGTATGCACATCTGCGCCGCCTAACTCTTCGGCCGAAACTTCTTCCCCGGTCGCCGCTTTGACCAAAGGCGGCCCGGCCAGAAAAATAGTCCCGTTGCCTTTGACAATGATCGTCTCATCGGCCATCGCCGGGATATAAGCCCCGCCGGCCGTGCACGAGCCGAGCACGGCGGCGATCTGGGTGATGCCGAGTCCGCTCATGCGCGCCATGTTGTAAAAAATTCGGCCGAAATGATCCCGGTCCGGAAATACATCCGCTTGCAATGGCAAGAACGCGCCACCTGAATCCACCAGGTAGATACAGGGCAAATTATTCTCTTCCGCGATCGTTTGAGCGCGCAGGTGCTTTTTCACCGTTTCCGGGTAATACGTGCCGCCTTTGACGGTGGGGTCGTTGGCGATGATCATGCACTCCAGGCCCTGGATTCGGCCGATTCCCGTCACCATGCCCGCCCCTGGCGCTTCCCCATCATACATCTCCCAGGCAGCCAGCGCCGACAAATCCAGGAAAGGACTGCCCTCATCCAGGATCGCCTCCAGGCGTTCCCGCACCAACAGCTTGTCGCGCTGGCGTTGGCGCTCCACTACGTGCGCCGGGCGCAACGTCGCTGCCTGCCGTTGGCGCTCCCTCAATTGTTCCGCCAATTGACGGTTGTGCGCATCATTCGCCTTGAAATCCGGGCTGCGTGGGTTGAGACGGCTCACTATTTGCGTCATATCACTCTCACCAAAGAATAAGAATTTCTCCTCGGATTGTATAGTGAAATAAGCAATGAGGGTAAACGCAGGCCGGCAAGCTGGATCATTCTCGGATTCTGGGAGAGAATAGCCCGATGCTGACGGTAGATGATTTGAGGGCGTTCATCATACGCCAGGGGATCGCGGCCGAAGTGATTCTTCTGTCTGTACCCACGCCTACGGTCTCGGCAGCGGCCGAGGCTGTAGGGAGCGCGACGGAACAGATCGGCAAATCCATTCTCTTTTTCGTGCGCGACGCTCCCTGGTTGGTAGTCGCCAATGGGTTACATCGCCTCGATTACAAACACCTGGGCGCCTATTTCGGCGTCAACCGCAAACAAATCCGCCTGGCTGACGCCGATCAGGTAGCCGCCGCCACCGGCTACCCGGCTGGCGCACTCCCCCCTTTCGGTCACCGTCAGGCCATCCCCACCCTCATCGAGGCGCGCGTATTGTCCCAGTCCATCCTGTATGCCGGCGGGGGAGCGGTCAACGCCCTCATCCGCCTGACTCCCCAAGAGTTGCAGCGGGCGCTAAAGGCTCCGGTAGTCGACTTAGCGGAGCGCCGCCCGTCGTGA
>JAYRVN010000297.1:0-19591 GCA_041918535.1 Chloroflexota bacterium | reverse complement strand
TGTTGAGCAGCCCGGTTCACAAAGCCGCTCTGGCTCAGGCCATGGGGGAAGACTTGCGGGCAGACCTGACGGCTGACCATGTCCCGGCCGCGGTCATCGACCGAGATGTGGCTCGGTCATACGACCGCATCACCCAGGCGCCCGTCGTCATCGTCCTGGCGCTGAGCCTCGCCGACATGGATGTATATGCCGACGCCCGGCGCAACCAGAACGAATGGATCATGGCCGTGCAAAGCGCCGCCATGGCGGGTCAGAACTTGCTGCTGGCTGCGCACGCCTGCGGTTTGGGAGCGTGTTGGCTGTGCGCCCCGCTTTTCTGTCCCGAAGCCGTGCGGGCAACATTGGGGTTGCCGGCCGATTGGCAACCCCAGGCCTTAATCACAGTCGGTTATCCGGCGGAGACGCGCAGCAAGACGCGCGCGCCGATGGCGGAACGGGCGATTTTCTTCGATAGTTGAAGAGTTTTCGGCCGATAACCCTACCCGACCAACCCTCAATGGCCCCTTCCCCCGCCGATAACCGCCCATTGTACCCGCCCGGCCGTCAACCCGACTGCAAACGTTTCCTTAAAATTTCCAGCAAACTGTACCCAACCCGGTTGCCTCTTGCTATAATCCACCCATGTCAAAATATCGAATTTATTCGATAAATTCAACTTATGCATCCTGACAAACTGCCCTCCAAGTTTTTGGCCTATCTGGCGCAACAAGAGTTGCCGCCCGGCGGCCGTCTACCCACTCTTTCCGCCATCAGCGCCGAGTTAGGCATCAGCGTCGGCAAACTCCGCGAGGAGATCGGTCTGGCGCGCGCCTTACAACTGGTGTCGCTGCGCCCACGCGTGGGTATGCAACGCGAAGCGTTCGACTTCCAGGCCGTGGTGCAGCCCGCCATCCAGTTCGGTCTCAGCACCGGCGAAGCCACTTTTCAGCAGTTGAGCCAGCTGCGGCGCGGATTGGAACTGAGTCTATGGGATGAAGCGGTGCGCCGGTTGCAGCCCGCAGACATGGCGCGCTTGCGGTCGCTCATTGACCAGGCCCGCGCTAGTTTGCAGGCCATCCGTATTCCCTACGATGAGCATCGCGATCTGCACATGGCCATCTTCAGCCGCCTGGAAAACCCGTTCGTCACCGGGCTATTGGAGGCATATTGGACGGCCTATGCAGCGAGTGAAATCACCCGCTACATGAGCTATCAATATTGGCTAGAGGTGTGGGATTATCACGACGCCATTGTAACCGCGCTCGAAAACGGACTGTTCGATCACGGGCGCGAGTTGCTCATTGAGCATTTCAACCTGTTAAAAACAACTCCGGCGATGGCAGCCGACCCGACTCGCGCATTAATTGGCGCCAACGAGTTGTGAGACGCCACCCGCGGAACATTTAGATAGATGACGAAAAGATTAAGTCATAGGAGTATTACATGACTGTTTTGACCGCCACCCAGGCAGCGCCTGCCGGTGAAGAGATTCGGCCGATTATTAATGACTTCTCCATCAACGTCGCCACCGCCAACGGCACAGGCAGCCAAACTTCCAACCTCGCTATCATGCGCGCCTTGTTTAAGATGGGCATTCCCGTCAACAGCAAAAACCTGTTCCCCTCAAACATTCAAGGCCTGCCCACCTGGTTTCAGATTCGCGTCAGCCGCGACGGCTATATCGCGCGCCAGGACCACAGCCTGATCCTGGTGGCCTTCAACCAGGCCACCGTCATCAACGACTTGCAAGAACTCCCCAGCGGCGGCGTCTGCATCGTGCCCGAGGAATATCGCGGTCTGCCGGATCGTTCCGACGTCATCTTCTACCGCGTGCCTGTCAACACCCTCATGCGCCCGGTGGAAGCCAAAGGCAAGATCAAGGATTACCTCACCAACATGGTTTACGTCGGCGTGCTGGCCCACTTGCTCGGCATCCCATTGGAGATGATCGAACAGGCCGTCACCTTCAACTTCGGCGGCAAGCGCAAACCCATTGAGAGCAATATGGATGTAGTGCGCCGCAGCCACGTTTGGGCGACCGAAAACCTGGAAAAGCGCGACCCCTACCGGGTGGAACCCATGCAGGAAACCGCCGGTCAAATGGTGATCACCGGCAACGAGGCGGCCGGTATCGGCGCGTTGGTGGGCGGCGTAACGCTGGTAGCCTGGTATCCCATCACCCCCTCCACCAGTCTTGTGGACACCATCAACACCTACCGCGACCAATTGCGTGACCCGGATTCCCTGGTGGTGGTGCAGGCGGAAGATGAACTGGCAGCCGCGGGCATGATCGTCGGCGCAGGTTGGGCCGGCGGCCGAGCCATGACCGCCACCTCAGGGCCGGGCATCTCGCTCATGGCTGAATTTTCCGGCCTCAGCTACTTTGCCGAAGTCCCCGCCGTAATTTGGGATATCCAGCGCGTCGGCCCCAGCACCGGTCTGCCCACGCGCACCAGCCAGGGGGATGTGCTATTCGCCTACTACTCCGGGCATGGCGACACCAAGCACGTGGTCTTGTTACCCGGCAACGTCAAGGAGTGTTTTGAATTCGGCACTACGGCCCTGAATCTGGCCGAAGAGTTGCAGACAACGATATTCGTCTTGAGCGATCTGGACCTGGGCATGAATTACTGGATGACCGAGCCGTTTACCATGCCAACGGAACCGATCAAGCGTGGGAAAGTGCTTTCGGCCGAAGATGTGGCTCTAAAGGGCTTTTCTCGTTACAAAGACATTGACGGCGACGGCGTCACTTACCGCACCTTGCCCGGCAATGAAAACCCCCGTTCCGCCTACTTTGCGCGCGGCACCGGCCACAACGAACAGGCCGCCTATAGCGAGCGCCCCGACGACTGGGCCAACAACATGGTGCGTCTGGCGCGCAAGTTCGAAACTGCCCGCCGACTGGTTCCGGCGCCCATCATTCACGACAACCCCGCCGCCAAGATTGGCGTCATCTACTTTGGTTCCACCGGCCCGGCCATTGATGAGGCGCAGGACCGACTCCGTCTTCAGGGGCTGGAGTTCTCCACCTTGCGCCTGCGCGCCTTGCCTATCCACGAGCAGGTACGCGCCTTCATTGAGCGCCACGATCATACCTATGTCATCGAAATGAACCGCGACGGACAGTTGTGCGCCATCCTGCGCGGTGAACTGCCGGAACTCGCGCCCAAGTTACGCTCAATCGCCTATCTGGACGGCTTGCCTTTCACGGCCAGCCTGGTGGTCAACAAACTCATGGAGCGCGAAGCGTAGTCATCACCCCTGAGCGGCCGACCCGGCCAGGGACTTTCAAAAGGATGTCACATGTCTAATCCACAACTCAAACTCAACAGCATCGGCCTTAACCGCGAAGATTACAAAGGGCGTCCCAGCACACTGTGTCAGGGGTGCGGCCATAACTCCATCTCCAGCCAAATTATCGCGGTGGCTTACGAATTGGGTCTGGACCCCAGCAAAGTCATTAAGATGAGCGGCATCGGCTGCTCCAGCAAATCACCCACCTATTTTCTGGGCATGTCGCATGGGTTCAACGGCTTGCATGGGCGTATGCCATCGCTCACGACCGGGGCCTTGTTAACCAATCACCACCTGCTCGCCATCGGCGTGAGCGGCGACGGCGATAGCGCCAGCATCGGGATGGGGCAATTCAAGCACACCATGCGCCGCAATATTCGCATGATTTACATCGTGGAAAACAACGGCGTGTATGGGTTGACCAAAGGGCAATTTTCGGCCACAGCCGATCAGGGCCAGGTGCTTAAATACGCCGGGACCAACGAGCTTCCCCCGGCCGATCTGTGTATGGAAGCCATTGTCTCCGGCTGCGGCTTTGTGGCGCGTTCCTTTTCCGGCGATCCTAAGCAAGTGCAAGAATTGCTGAAGGCAGCCCTGAGCTTCAACGGCCTGGCCTTTCTGGATATCATCAGCCCGTGTGTGGCATTCAATAATGAACCAGACTCAACCAAGAGCTACCCCTACGGCAAAGACCATGAGGCGCCGCTGCATGACATCAACTGGATTCAGACGCGGGAGGAGATCATGGTGGAGGATTATGAACCGGGCGCAACCCGCGAAGTGCAACTGCACGACGGCTCATGGATTCGTCTCAACAAGTTGGCGCAGGATTACGACCCCACCGACAAATTGGGAGCGCTGCACCGGTTGCAGTGGGCGCAAGACCAACACGAGTTCATCACCGGCTTGATCTACATTGACCCACACCGCCCGACTTTTGCCGAGGTCAACCACCTGGGCGAGACGCCATTGGCGCATATCGGCCTGGATAAGTTGCGGCCATCGGCCGAAAAATTGACCGCCCTGGTTGATACACTGATGTTCTAATCCGCGCCTTCACCGGCGCTCGGCGAGAGTGGGGATTGGTCATGACCAATCCCCACTCTTTTTTATGACAAGCCGGCGGCAGCCGGCCACGCGTCTCCCTCTTCACGCCACTTTTACCGCGTAAGAATGACATCGCGCCAGAAAACGGGTAAACTTTACCTTGTGGGCGACCGACTTCGCCCCGGGTAGTTGTATGAACCAAGACATGTGGATCGGCCGAATCGTAGATCAATATCGCCTGGAAGCCAACCTGGGCCAAGGCTCCTTGGGCACAACCTATCGCGCTTATGATATCCGCCTTGAACGCCCGGTAGCGCTCAAGATCGTCCATTCCAACCTGGTCTTACAACCCCGGTTTCGTCAGCGCCTCTTGCCCGCGCTACGGGTCGCGGCGCAACTTGATCACCCCGCCATCGTCCGCGTCTACGATGTGGTCGTACGCTCTGACATGACTTACATGGTTATGGAGCTAATCAACGGGGGCAACCTGGGCAGCTACATCCAGCAGGTGCGCAAGAGCGATCGCGCGATTGATTTGCGCGATACCCTGGCTATTCTAGCCCACGTGACTGATGGTCTGACCTATACCCACGCTCAAGGCTTGCTGCACCTGCATCTGAGCCCTGCCAACATTTTGCTCAAACCGTTGGCTCTGCCAGAAAATCCGGGCGAGTCGCCGCTGCGCGCTATCATCACCGATTTTGGCCTGGCCGGCTGGCCTTCCGATTCCGCGCGAACCCCCTATATGGCGCCGGAGCAAACGCAAGGCCTGGAGCCCGAGGCGCGTTCCGATATTTATTCTCTGGGCGTTATATTGTACGAGTTGACAACCGGCCGTCTCCCCTCCGACACGCAGTATGCTGGCGGGAGCCAGCTGCCGCCCACGGCCGCGCCTCTACCGCCGCGAGCATTGCGCCCGGGGATTCCCACAGCCATTGAACAACTGGTTTTGAAAGCTCTGGCTAAGAGTCCGAGCCAACGGTTCGCCAGCGCCGAAATGCTGGCCCAGGCTCTCCGCGAAACGAGCCTGCAATTAGCCCCGCTGCAAGTGACGACTTTTGCCTTGCCGCAAACCACGGCGAATCTGGCCGTCTTGTTTGAGGAGCTGACCGCGCCGCCCCAATCAGGCGCAACCAGTCGCCGCGAGCCGCAGAAGAGCTATCCACAACTGGTGGTGACGCGGGCGGAGGAGCCGCCACAAGCGTTCGCCCTGAACAAGGCCGCCCTTATGATCGGCCGATCCCCGGACAACGACATTTCTTTGACCGGCGTCTCGGTTTCGCGCCAGCATGTGCTTCTAGAGCGCGCCGAAGGGGGTTGGCGCGTCACTGATCTAAATAGCACCAACGGCACTTTTCTGGGGGACAACCGCTTGCGGCCCAATATCCCTGTGGCCTGGGCAGCGAACCAGCCGTTGCGTATCGGCGACTTTGTGTTGCAGTGGCAACCCCCGTCGCTGCCGGATTCGGCCGAAACGCCTGATCCGGCGCGCTCAGACGCCCAATCGGCCGAATCTTTGCCCGCTGTACCCGACCATCTTGCGCCACATGTGACTCTGGCCCTCTCCCCCACCACCCTGGAACTGATTCCCGGCCGCCGCGCTCAAGCGGGCCTGGAAATCACGAATCAGGGCGCGGCTGAAGAGACCTTCACCATTGCCATCGAGGGGCTGCCGCCGGATTGGGTGACGTTGCCTCAACCCACCTTGCGCCTGCCGCCGGGGGGACGGCAAACGGTACCCGTCACCCTGCACTTGCCGCCCAACAGCGGCGCCGCCGCCAGTTCCCGCCCCTATCGTCTGAACGTAACCACCCAAACCCGGCCAGGGCAGCGAGTCGGGGTGGTGGGCCAGGTAGCCATTCGGGGGCTTGAAGCCTTTGACCTGGCGGCCATCCCGCCGAGCGTGCCAAACCGAAGCGTGGTGCGCATGGAGATCGCCAACCGCGGCAATCTGCGTTCCACCTATACCATCACCGGGTCGAATCCCCATGAGAGTGTTCATTTTGAAGGGTTAGGCCAGCAAATCACGTTGGAGCCGGGGCAACTAGGGGCGGTCGAGGTTGAACTCGAGGCGATAAGGCGGCCATTTTTCGGCCGAAAATTCACCCTCCCCTTTGATCTCACCGTCTTCACCGCCGCGGGCGTGAGCCGGCAACAAACCAGCGAACTGGAAGTCAAACCGTTCATTCCCACCTGGCTCATCATTCTCCTCCTGGTCTTGCTTCTGATCGGCGCCGCCCTATGGGTCTATTTTCGGTTCGGCCCTGACCTCTTCCACCCATTAGCATCCGCCGCCCGCCGGAGCCTTTGTCTAGCCGGCCTGGGAATCGCCGGACAGAGTTAAAACCATGAGCACAGACCTGATTGGCCGCACCATTGACGACTATTGCATCGAGTCCCTTCTCGGACAAGGGGGCATGGGCGCTGTCTATCGGGCCAGGGATACCGGCCTAGATCGTTCGGTGGCGCTAAAGGTGTTGCATCCGCAATATGCCGGGGAGCCAAGCTTCCAGGAACGCTTCACCCAAGAAGCGCGAGCCATTGCCCAATTGGATCACCCTTCCATTGTCAAAGTCTACACCTTTGGCGTGTGGTCCGGCCTGTACTACATGGTCATGGAGTACGTGCCCGGCGGCAATCTCGCCACCTATCTGCGCCTCCTGCAACAACAAGAACAAATCCTGCGCCTGGACGAGACCTTGAATCTGCTGGCGCAAGTGGCGGACGCCCTGGGCTATGCCCACCGGCGCGGCATCATTCATCGGGATATTAAGCCGGATAACATCTTGCTAAAATTGCTCGACACGGCAGAGCGGCCGGGCGATCCGCCGCTGCGGGCAGTGGTAACTGATTTTGGCCTGGTTAAATTAATGGCCGGCGGCAATGTTCAGACTCAGGCCGGCGCTTTTATGGGTACGCTGGCCTATATGTCGCCGGAACAGGTGCTGGTCAAGCCGGTGGACGCGCGCACTGACATTTACTCGTTGGGCGTGGTTCTGTATCAGTTGGCTACGGGCGAGTTGCCCCTGAACATCACCTCGGCCACCGATGCCGTGATGCAACACATGCAAGCCACGCCGCGTCCGCCCCGCGATGTGCGGCCGACTTTGCCCGCGAGTGTGGCGGCCGTCATCGAGAAAGCGCTGGCTCAGAATCCTAACGAGCGTTACCAATCGGCCGAAACTTTCGCCCAAGCGATTCGTCAGGCCGGCAACATCCTCACCCCGCCTGAGATGGCTGCCTTTGCGCCGCCGGATGCCACCGTCAGCCTCGTGTCACGCGTCAGCACCGCCGCCGCCGCCGCCGGCCCGGCCACCCCGCCGCCAACGGCCGAGCAGCCGCCCACCGCCGAATTGCCGACGACGCCGCCGCTCCCGGAAAGGCCCCTCGCGCCCATTGAGCAACCCCCGACGCCCGTCGTCGAGATGCCCGCTATTGCGCCGGCCACACCCCCCCTCACGCAAATTCAACCCGCGCCCGACGCCGCGCCGATTGCCGCCACCCCGGCCGACCAGCGCGTTGACCTGTTCCTGACGCCCCCGCGCCTGGAAGTGATGCCCGGCGCCACCGGCAACGGTTATATCGAACTGGAATATCAGGGGACGATTGCGGAGACGCTCTCTCTGCAATTGACCGGCCTGGCCGACGGTTGGTATAGCCTGGGGCAAGCGGAAGTGACGCTGGCGCCCGGCGCACGGGCGCGTGTGCCGTTTGCTCTGCATCCGCCGACCGAGGGCAGCGCGGCGGGCGCGCAGCGTTTTCGTGTGCTGGCAGTCGGGGTCGCTGCCGGGCGTGAATTGGGGAGCAGCGGGGGATGGCTCCATGTGGGGACGCTGGCGCGCTTTTCGGCCGAACTTACTCCGCCCGCCATTCGACCCGGCCAAGCAGCCCAGGTGCGCGTGCAAAACACGGGCAACACCCCCCTCGCCATTAGCCTCGACGGGCAGGAGCCTTCCGGTCAACTGACCTTTGCCGCGCCGGGCGCGCCTACCCCCTTGCCACCCGGACAAACTCAGGCTATCCCCCTGCCGGTTAGCGTGGCCCAACGGCCGTGGCTAGGGCGCACAACCCACCTGCCCTTTGACGTGGTGGTTCAGGCCGCCGGCCAGCCCCCCCAACGCCTGACCGGAGACTTCGCTGTGCGTCCCCGCCTATCGGTTGTGTGGTTGGCGCTGGCCGCGCTGCTGCTGCTGGCGGCATGTGGCGCGACTCTGGCGCTCGCGCTGCCGCGCCTGTTGGGCAACCGGGCGGCGGACGAGACCAGTACACCCATCGCCAGCGCGGGGACCATCGTTGTTCCCACTGACGCCGCCACTGCCACGGCGACGGAACAAATCGCCACCGTGACGCCAACCAATCCGCCGCCCCCGCCGGAGCCGCTGGTTTCGGCCGATGTCACCGCCGCCCGCCTGGCCGCGCCGCCTACGATTGACGGCAATTTGGCGGAGTGGGCCGGCATTCAGCCCTATCTCTCCACTTACACCGTCTACACCATAGGCGATTGGGACGGCACAGATGACCTATCAGGCGCCTGGCAACTGGGTTGGGACGACAACAATCTGTACGTAGCCTTACATGTGGAAGATGACATCCACGTGCAAACCCAGACCGGCAATCAGATTTTCCGGGGCGATGGCGTTGATATTCAGATTGATACGCAGCGCGCGGCTGATTTTGGGCCGGGACTCAACACGGATGATTTTCAGATCACGCTGTCACCCGGCGATTTCGCCGGCCTGCCGCCGTCTGCCTGGCGTTTCCGGGGCACTGAGGGCGGGCGGATTCTCGACGCGCCGGGGCACAGTATTCAGGTGGCGGCGCGCCTCACCAGCGCCGGCTATGAGTTGGAAGCCCGTATCCCCTGGCGTGACCTGGCGACGACTCCGGCCACCGGCTTGACGCTGGGGATTGCGCTCAATCTCAACGACAATGACACACCCAACACCGGTAGGCAAGAGGTGATGAAGTCGCAAACTTCCACGCGCACACTGACGAATCCCAGTTCATGGGGCACGCTAACCCTTAGATGAGGCGAGGCTGGGAAAATTTTCGGCCGAAACAACCCACGAGCCGTAATCTTCCGCCATAAACACAGACGCCCCACCCAACAAACTGATTCACGGCATCGGTCAAATCATGCCACAAAGCCGCTGCAACGCGTCGGCCGAAGGCTCACAGGGGTGGAAGATTTACTTCCAACTCATTTAGCCCAACGACAGAATCGGCCTGTGCCCCGGCTCAAATCTGGCTATAATCAGCCACTCAGACCATTTGACACTGCTAAGGAGCGTCTGTATGCCTGCGCCCAACCCCTATTTGACTCACCTGTTTCAAAACGCTCCCCATCTAGCTTTTGATGATCAGTCCAAAATCATCTTGTTCAGCGATTGCCATCGGGGGGACAACAGTTGGGCTGATGATTTTGCGCACAACCAGAATCTATATTACTATGCCCTCAGCCATTATTTGGAGGAAGGTTTTACCTATATTGAAATTGGCGATGGGGACGAGTTGTGGGAAAATTGCGACTTCCAGCGCATCCAACGCGCCCACAGTGACGCCTTTTGGCTGATGCGCCAGTTCCATGTGCAAAAGCGCCTGTTCCTGATCTGGGGTAACCATGACAATGCGCGCCGTCGGCCGGCTACTGTACAGGCCACGTTATATGAGTTTTATGACACCTTGCATGACCGGTATGAGCCTTTGCTAGATGGCATTCAGGTAGTTGAGGGGATGGTGCTGGATTATACGCCCACGCAGGGCCAACTCTTTCTCGCCCACGGGCAACAGGTGGATCCATTCAATTATCAGTGGGCCTGGCTCAGCCAGTTTTTTGTGCGCCACATCTGGCGACATTTGCAACTGATAGGGGTGCATGATCCCACCAGCCCGGCCCAAAACGTGGGCAAACGAGTCAAGATCGAACGCCGCTTGGCCGAATGGGTGCAACAAACAGGCAAACCGCTGGTGGCCGGCCATACCCACCGGCCACGTTTTGCCGGCCCACACGAGCCGCCCTACTTTAACTCAGGCAGTTGTGTGCACCCACGCTGCATCACCGGCCTGGAAATCCAGAACGGGGAGCTGGCGTTGGTGAAATGGTGGCTTCGGCCGAATGAGGTCGGCGTTCTCTATGTGGCGCGGGATATCCTGGCCGGCCCGCGTCGTCTTAGCGCGATCTTCGCCGCCACCCCGCCTGGCGGTTCTTCTCAGGCGCGCCTAGTTCCCTCGCCGCCGCCGGCTACAAACCAGCCATAGAACTGTTCCAGATTGCCCCAGGCTTCGACGGCAGTTGGATTAGGCGGTTCGGCCGAATCCGTCACCCAATAAGCGCGCATCCCCAATGTCGCCGCCGGCAACATATCGTTCTCCCAATCGTCGCCCACCATAAGGGCTCGGTCCGGCGGGCAGTCTAATCTAGCCAGGATTTCCTGATAGTAACTGCGGTGCGGTTTGGCGGCGTGCATCACTTCATAACTGGTTATCAACGCATAGGGGAAGTCCGTCACCGGCACGCCGGCCCAGGCCAGACGTTGTTCAATAGCGTCTAAGGGGAAAAGGGGGTGAGTAGCAATAGCCACTTGCAGCCCACGATCAAAACAGGCCCGAACAAGAGAACGCGCGATCGGCCGAAGCTGCGTCACCTGGCGCATTGTCGGAAACTGTTCCCGATAAAAATCCTGGAAGAATGCCTTCATCTCCGCCGCATCCCGTCCCAAGCGGTGCGCAAATACCGACCAGAAAACAGCCTCATTCGTCGCGGTTCGATCCACATCCAGCAACACGGCGCGTGTGCTAGCCAGCAAATCCGGCAATAAATTATCCATACCGTCGCCGCGCCCCGCCGCATACGCGCTAAGCAACGAAAAATACCGTTCAACAAAGCGTTGCGTGTCATTCCCCAACAACGTATCGTCTAGATCAAATAAAACTGCTTGCAAGGCCATCTTTCCCACACCATCAATTGACCGACCGGAGCCTGTCGCCCCAAGCAAGCATCAAGCCAATCCTCACACCAGTGGCGAGCTTTGCACCCCGCCCAAACTACCTATCACCGCCCAATATCTCACGCAGCCCGGGCCGTTCGGCGGCGCATTGCCGGCAACCCGCCTGCGGTGTCGGCACGTCCACCAAATGTTTGCTGCAAAAGGCATGCACCTCCACCCGCCTACCCACCAGGCTCAACACACCCTTCTTCACTGTCGCCTCCAAAACCAGGTTGGGATTGCTATTAGCTGCCAGGATTTCCGGCACCGGGCATTGGGCGCAATCTTTCGGATGCCATTCCGGCGACCGAGAATTCGCCATGATTAGCCGACACTCCTGATCGGAACGGCCCCGATGAAAATTCTCATAGTAGAAACGACACTCTTTGCCTGCTGGTGTTTTCATAGCTCCATTTTACAAAAGCCGCACCCTAAGCGCTACACGCCATCTTAGCACATGCCGGGTCGGCAAAAAAAAGCCCGCTCATTGCCTGAGCGGGCCGGACAAAGTCTGTACGCCCTGAGAGATTCGAACTCCCGACCTACTGGTCCGTAGCCAGTCGCTCTAATCCGCTGAGCTAAGGGCGCTTGCTTGATAACAATTCTACCGCGAACCGGATGACTTAACAAGTCCCCTCACCCAAAATTCATCCGGCAAAACCCACAACCAGAACTGCAGTTGCCAACCGCGCCCCATTTTACGGCAAGTGCATCAGCGGGGAGACAGGGATTCGAACCCTGGAACGAGTTTTAAAGGCTCGTTAACCGCTTAGCAGGCGGCCCCATTAGACCACTCTGGCATCTCCCCAATTCACATGTCAAGGCGGAGGGAGAGGGATTCGAACCCCCGCCAGGCGTAAGCCCGGTACGGTTTTCAAGACCGTTGCCTTCGACCACTCGGCCATCCCTCCCGTAGCCAGGAGAACTGAGTATAACATGGCTCAAAAGGCATGTCAAAAAATCGGGCTTTGCAATTGCACGCAAAAAAGAACCGTCAGGGAAAAGTCATCACCGGGTAGGTCAAGAAAGCGCTCCGATCATTGGCCTGTCAATGTTCCAATAGGCTGGCAGACAGGCCAAAATGGGTTATCATGCAGGAATGCGACGTACACAGCTTGGAATCGGCTTGATCCTGACGGCTTACCTGATTGCCGGCGTGTTGTATGCGAGCAAGACGCCGGCCTGGCAGGCGCCTGACGAACCGGCGCACTACAATTACATCCGGCAACTGGCCGGCGGAGAGTGGCCGATTATCGCGCCAGGCGATTATAACCAGGCGTATCAGACTCTGGTGATTAGCAGCCGCTTTGCGCCGCAATACTCAGTGAGCTCTTTTGAATATGAGGACTATCAGCCCCCACTTTATTACCTACTGTTGACGCCGATCTTCCGTTTGACCGCCGGACAACTTGTTCCCCTGCGTCTAGCGAGCGTGCTCCTGGGAGCAGGCGTGATTGGTCTGGCCTACGCTACGGCGCGGCGTCTTTTTCCCGACCAACTCTGGCTTGCTCTCAGCGTGGCGGCTTTCATGGCTTTTCTGCCGCAGCATGTGGCGATGCTCAGCGCCGTCAACAATGATAGCCTGGCTGAATTACTCATTGCAGCGATGTTTTATTGCCTGGTTGTTGCTCTCCACCGGCCCGACCCCCTGGTGTCACCCAAGACCGGCTGGGCGCTGGGTTTGCTGCTCGGCGCCGGTTTTCTGACCAAGGTGACGGCTTATTTGATGGCCCCGGTCTTGGCTTTGGTGGTGATATGGCTCGGCGGTCGTGATTGGCGCGCCTGGGGGCGTATGGGGGGGCGTATCTTTGGCCCGGCTTTGCTTTTGGGGGGCGCTTGGTGGCTACGCAATATCGTTGTCTACCCTGGACTGGATGCGTTCGGCATCGCAGCCCACGACGCGGTGGTGACCGGCCAACCGACTACAGCCGAATGGTTACGCCAGTATGGCGGGTGGGGTACTTTGCGCGCCTTTGTCACCACCACGTTTCATAGCTTTTGGGGACAGTTTGGTTGGATGGGTGTGCCTATGCCGACCTGGATTTATCGAATATTAGGGTTGTTTACCCTAGTGACGGCGGTAGGCGCTCTCGCAGTCGAGTGGCGGCCGGCGCTTGCGCCTGTGCCAACGCCTGGTCGCCTGGTGCGTACTCTCTTCAGGGCATTGGTCGGCCTGAATGTTCTGCTCTACCTGGTCTACAATGCGCGGTATGTGCAGCATCAGGGGCGGTATTTTTTCCCTGCCCTCTTGCCGCTCAGTTTGGCTCTGGCGTTGAGTTGGGCCTTTTGGCTGCAACCGCTTTACCGGCGGCGGCCAATCCTGGCCTATCTCTTGCCGCTGGGTCTGGCATTGGGGTTGTGGGGATTAGATTTGTTGGCGCTCTTTCAATTTATTGTGCCGCAATTGAAGGGGTAACAGAATGATAGACTGGCACGGTGGCTTTGTAGAGCCGGCGGTAGTGGCCGGAAGGTTAGGCAACTGCCGGCGCATGGGTTCCTGGCGAGGGTCATTTCATGGACGAGGTTATTGGCGTCGAGTGTCGCTTCGAAGAGGATGGGGGGGTGGTGGTGCATCGCGTAGCGCACCGAGGGCAGTGGTGGCCAGTAGAACAGGGGCGGCAATGGGTTGACCCGCAAGGACGCCATGTTCTAGTCATTTTGCCGTCTCAAGAGGCGGCGGAGTTGCTTCTGGAAAAAGAGACTCTGCGCTGGTTACTACGTCCCCGCGTCCCCCGACGTTACATTATTTAGCCGGTTTCCTGCCAGCAGCTCGCGCAGGCGGGAGACGACCATGGCCATAGCGACAGTGTTCATGCCGCCTTCGGGGATGATAACGTCGGCGTAGCGCTTGCTGGGTTCAACGAATTGCAGGTGCATCGGCCGAACCGTTTCCAGATATTGCCGGACGATTGAATCCAGCGAACGGCCTCTTTCCACCATATCCCGCTCAATGCGGCGCAACAGGCGCACATCGGCATCCACCTCGACATATACCCGAATATCCATCAAGTCGCGCAACGCTTGATGGCTGAACACCAAGATACCTTCAACCAGAATGATCGGACGCGGGTCTACGCGGATGGTCTCGGTAGTGCGGCGATGCTGGCTAAAGTCATAGACCGGCATAGCGGCCGACTCGCCGGCCAGGAGTTGCCGGATGTGCTCCACAAGCAAGTCGGTTTGCAAAGAGTCGGGATGGTCGTAGTTGATGCGAGCGCGTTCGGCGAAACTTAGCTGCGGGTGGTCGCAATAGTAAGCATCGTGCGGCAGATAGGCCACCTGGGTGTGTTCCACGGCCTGCGCGACTTGTCGCGCCACGGTCGTTTTGCCGGAACCGGTGCCGCCGGCCACCCCAAACACTATCGGGCGTTTATGCGCCATCGTTTCTCCTAGAGACATAGATAAAGGCTAAGCAAGCTGCGCCAACTGATGGTACTTGACCCACTCATAGTAGGCCAGGTAGAGACTGAGACGCAAACCATGGCCGCCATCCTGGTAACCTTTGAGCGTGATAAAGCGCCACCAGAAGTGACGCCAGGGTTGGGTGAAAGGGGTATAGAATTTCGGCCGAATCCCCTCCTCTCGCAATATCGCCACATCATGTTGCACATAGATACGCTGCTTGGCATGAAAATGGGCCGGGTCGCGGTAATTATAGTGAACGAGCGGTTGGCGCAGATATCCTATCTCTCCGTTCACAACGGCCACTTCATGCACCGGGCGTTCGTAGCGCACACAGCCATGCCGAAAAAGACGGAGTTGATAATCGGGATACCAACCCGCCCCGCGGGTTAATCGGCCGAAAATATAGTTGTGGCGCGGCACATACCAGCCCGCTTCAGACCGCTCCGCCATCACCCGACGCACCTCTTCAGCCAACGCCGGCGTGCCCCGTTCGTCTGCATCTACAAAAAAGACCCAATCCGCCTTGACGGCAGCCAGAGCGGCATTGCGCTGTTGGGCATAATTTTCAAAATGGGATTGAAGCAGTTGCGCCCCGGCCGCGCGCGCCAAGGCCGGCGTGTCGTCCTGGCTGAAAGAGTCAAAGACTACCAACTGTTCAGCCCAGCGCAGGCTTTCCAGACAGGCGGTAATGTGTGTCTGCTCGTTGAGCGTGAGAATAATTGCAGTAAGAAACACGACGGTCAATCCGACTGACCGGCGCGCCAGACCAGGGCGGCTTGCCGATAAGCCATCTTGAGTTCGGCCGAAGATGCGCGCCAGGCTTTATAGGCCAATCCCGTGTATACGACCCGGCGCGCCAGGGCGAGTTTAAGTGGGCCGTAGCGATGGCGATAAAAAAGCGCTCGACTTCTCCATAAATTCACCACCGACTGCGCGGGAGCCTGGCGCGTGCTTTCGCCGCCATAATGCACAATTTCGGCCGAAGGCACCGTCAAGATGCCCCAGCCGGCCGCATGGATACGCCAACACCAATCAATCTCTTCACAGTACATGTGATAGGCTTCATCAAAGCCGCCGGTGGTTTCCGCCACATCACGCCGCACCAACATGGCCGCGCCCAATGGATGCCCCACCGGGAACGGGGCGCTGTCTGTGTGATATTGGCTCCGCGCATAACGGCCGTTGAGCGTGGTCTCATAAAGACGGCCGGGCAACGGCACAAATTCAAAGAGAAGTTGCATCAGGCCGGGGAACTCGAAGGCGCTATGTTGAAACTGGTCGTTGCGATAGACCAGGCGCGGCCCCACCATGCCGACGTGTGGGTTGTTGTCCAGACACCGCACCAACTGATCAATTGCGCGCGGGCGCACAACCGTATCCGGATTGAGCAAGAGGAAGTAACGCGGCTCAAATGGGGCGGCGGCGCGCATACCTTGATTATTCGCCGCGCCAAAGCCTCGATTCTCGGCGTTAACGATAAGGTTGACGGTGGGAAACAGATCGCGGATAAATTCGGGCGTGCCATCGGTTGAGCCGTTATCCACGACCCAAATGGCCCCAGTGAGATCGGAACGCGCCAGATCGGCGTTGACCGAACGCACACAATCAGCCAGATAATGGCGAACATTCCAACTGATGATGATGACAGCGATATCCAGCATAGGGCGCGCCATAGTCAACGGCTAGGGGCGAACATAGCCCAAAAAGTCGGCGTCGCTAAGCGCCAATTGCTCTTGGATGAAGCGCAGCGGGTCGTAGGCAGCGTCGTCAACCGGCGCAACCCCTTCCCAGGCCAAAAAATCGGCCGAACACACTGTCTGACTGCAAGCGGCCGACGCGGTGTATTCTGCCAGAATTCGCCCCAATTCCCGTGACATAGCCAGCGGCATTTCTGCGCCAAACGCCAACGCCTCGTTAGGGATTAGATCCGACAAGGCCGGAATGATGGTGGCGGCAAAAATCAACGGCCGGGAATCCAACACCGCCGCGCGCGCATCGCGCACTTGATAGCCGCCGCGATCCACATAATCGCCCACCACAACAAACCCAATCCCGCTGCGAGTTGGCGGCGAGTCGGCGCGTCGCCAGATTTCAGGACTATCTTCCCCATAGACCCACAGCCGTTCATTATAGGGCAAGATGGGCGGCTTAAAGTCGGCCGTGGCAAAGGCCACCTGGTCATCGAAGAGAGCGATCACCGTGGCCGCGTCTGTGTCATAGGTGGTTACCGGTCCTGGCTCAATCTTCAGAGCCGCCAGTTTGGCTTTGAACCATAGATAATTGACCACGCTATCGGTGCTGTCCACGCCCCAGGTCTGGCCGGCCAAATCCGCCAGCTCCTGTAATTCTCGTCCGCCGCGCACCAAAACCATGCCGGCGCTCCAAGGAATGCCGAAGCGGATGCCGGAATGCCAGGCTTGCAGATCGCATTGCCGATGCGCCAGCACGAAACTGATGGCCGGCAAGATGGTTAGCGTCGCAGCCGGCGCGGCACAGGCTTCGGCGATGGCGGCCACGTGCGTTTCGGCGACAATCGGGGTGAAAACGAGGCCGGTAAGCCGGGCGAGGTCGGCGGCCAGGGCTTGGGTGCGGGCCACGGCGGTGGCCGATGCCGCGAACGGCGCCACAACGAGGCGGATGGGATTTTCGGCCGAACCCAAGTCCGCCGGCTCTTGCACCACCGGAATGAACACCTCGCGCGTAATCTCAACCGGCACTTGCACCGTTGCCACACGCGTCACCAGCGTTTCCACGCTGCGCGTCGTCTCAACCAGAACTGTTCGTTCCACGATGGTTGGCTGATTGGCGGTCTGACATGCCGTCATGACCCAACCGATCAAGAGAATCCAGCCCAATCTTACGCATTGTCGGGGCACACCGTCACTGCTCCCAGAGTGAAAATAGGCCACCGGCGGCGCTTACGCGGGCTGGGTGGCGATGAGTTGTTGAAATCCATGCGACGCCTGATATTGTCTCCTATCAAGCGCTATTAATTCTAGACTCTCCAGATGAGACTGCCATGCTTTAGCCTGGTATGACTTAGGCTTCACTCATAACAAGCAACCAGCAGGGCGGCGCAATGAGGACATCGGCCGCAGCGGGGGCGGGGCGCGGAGGACTAGCGGCCGGCGGTAGGAGGACGCACAGGCATTTGGCGGGCCGGACAGGGTTGTATGTGCGCCGGGTCCGGCAAGTCAATCAGAAGATTTTTGGGGTCAACGCGGTTGTTGAATTCCGATATTTCCACATCCTCATGAATGAGACCGGCCCATATGGGCTGGGGGTTACGCACGCCTAACGGGCCGGCGATGCGGATGCCGCCGGTGACGACAGCGCGTTGACCCGGCATCAAGTAAGCTTGTTCCCCAATCATTTGCAGGTCATCGGGCGCGCCGACGGCCCAGCGGAAGGGGTAATTGCTAATTTCATTTTCGTAGCCGATGGCGATGCGCCAGGCGCCCGATTCGGTGTTCCAACCCAAGGCGTTGTAGTTCCAGTCGGAGTCATAGACTGTGCCCGGAGCCGGGCCGGTGGTGCGGATAGGCGTCTCGCCATAATTTTGCACGGTGAGGGTGAACGTGAGGGTATCGCACAAGAGCACCGAGGCGGCGCTGAATTGCACCGTATCGGCCGAAACGGGCGACACTATTTCCGCGCGCGGCACGCCGCCGAATTGAATCACCACCGGGGCCGACAAGCGCACCTTTTGCCCCTCCGCATCTTCCGCCAGAGCGACTATATCATACGTCCCATCCGGCGGCGGCGTCGCGCCCTGATCAACGCCCCCTTCATAATCAAAGTAATGCCGGCCCGGCGCGCCGGGCAACACGGCGCGATCCAGTTCGCCGATTACCAATTCCGCCCCTTCCGGCGTCAACAAAAAGACGCGGGTGGTCGCCTCTTTCTGCAAATCAAACTGGATCAACAGGCGGTCGTCAATGCCATCTTGATTGGGCGTGAATAGCCGTCGGTCCAGCTCAAAACCCCACATATCGGGCAAGACGGGATCGGCCTCGGCCACGGTGAGCGGTCCCGAGGCCCGTTCGGTCACGCCACCGGCATCGGTAGCCTCCACCGTCCAGGTATAGAGCCCATCCTGCAATAGCCGCGCCAACACCTGCCCCGCCACGGCCTCATCGGGCCGCACATACCCATTGACCACACCGCTGAACAGCACGGCATACTCCCCCGCGCCGCGCGTTCGCTCCTGGCGGAAATAAAAACGTTCGCCAACGGCATTCTCAAAGAAAATAGATACCGCAGCATTACGCGTGAGCGTGTAAGCCAGACGAGTGGCATCCGTCACCCCATCCGCATTAGGCGTGATGGCGTCACTCGTCATCATCACATCCCGCAACAGATGATTATCGCCCCGGTATAGACGGGTGATGAGGATCACCATCACCGCCACCATGATTAACGCCGATAACGCGACCCGACCAACCGCATGTCTATTCTCATCCATGGGCGCAAGTGTACCAAAGCCCTCCAGGCCCGGCGAACATCACCCGCCTATGCTTAGCCAATGCTTGGCCGACAAGCCTGGCCGCCCCTCTTGTTTGCCTGGTTTCCTAGCCAATGCTAAAATGCGCCCTAGTTCCCAGAGCAGGCTGTGAAATTTCATGGGGCTTCTCAGACCTGTTGGCCCCATTCGAAACGTAATTGGGCCAACGGCTGAGGCCGAAATAGGGCGAAAGAGCAACAGATGTGGGCTTGTGGGCCGATATGACACGAAAATATGGGCAAGACCGTCTTTGGCCTTTAGCCGAGGGGGGCGGCGTTACGATCCTCTTGGCGACCGCCTTGTTGGGCGCGTTCATGGCCGTGCGGCTGGTCTGGACGAATCTCTTGACCAATCTGTTGTTGATCCTGGCGAT
>JAYRVN010000296.1:0-1530 GCA_041918535.1 Chloroflexota bacterium | reverse complement strand
TTAACCGAACAGCTGCGCATTCAGGTGCTGCCGCCTGACGGCGCAACCGATGGCCGTCTCTTCACCGTGTTGTTGGATGGCGTGGATGTCACCTGGGAATTGCGCTCGGCGGCAGTGGATCGCCATGTCTCCCAGGTATCGGCTTATCCCACAGTGCGCGCCGAATTGGTGCGTCGTCAGCGCCTCATCGGCCAACAGGGGCGTGTCGTGATGGTGGGACGCGATATCGGCACGGTGGTTATGCCCGATGCGCCGATGAAGTTGTATGTGGTTGCCAGTTCGGCCGAACGCGCGCGCCGACGTTGGTTGGAACGGCAAGGCCAAGACGATGCCACTACCTATGAACAGATGTTGGCCGATATTGAGCGGCGGGATGCATTTGATAGCGCGCGTGTCCACTCACCCTTGCGCGCGGCGGCTGACGCCTATATTCTCGATAGCACCGGTCGTTCGCCCGAAGAAATCCTGGACTACATTCTGGAGACGTTGTTAGGCCGGCCGGCGGCTAACGATAACGCTCGCTACCCGACCGATCAGGCTTGACCCGAGGCGCGTTCAGACACGCCGGCCTTGTCGATTAAATGAATATCGCGTTGCGGGAAGGGGATGGTGATGCCCGCCGCGTCCAACGCGAGCTTGATGTGTTCGGTGAGGCTGAAGTAAGCCGGCCAGTAATCCTGTGGTTTGCAGAAAGGCCACACCGCTAAATTGACGCTGCTTTCCGCCAGCTCCAGCACACCCACGACGGGGGCCGGCTCTTTCAAAACGAGCGGGTGCGCCTGAAGCATGGTTTCCAGCGCCTCTTTCGCCCGTTGCAGGTTATCCCCGTAGCTGATGCCTACCACCAACTCAACGCGTAACGCGCCCCGCGCTGTGTAGTTGATGATTTTGTTCGACATAACCATCCCATTCGGGATGAAGATGCGCTTGTTATCATTGGTGCGTAGTTGTGTGCTGAAAATGTGGATGCTTTCCACGTAGCCTAACGAGTCGGCCAGAACGACTTGTTCCCCCACTTTGAATGGGCGCAAGACGAGGATGAGCACACCGGCGGCAAAGTTGGCCAGCGCGCCCTGGAGCGCCAGGCCGATTGCCAGCCCCATGGCGGCGAGGATGGCTGCCAGCGAAGCTGTCTCGACGCCCAGTTGCCCTAAGATGACTACAATGAGAAAGGTCAATAAACCGTAATGCACGAGCGTGTGCACGAAACCGGCGACCATGGAATCCAGGCTGGAGCGTTTTAAGGCGCGCTCCAAGAGGGTGGTGAGGCGGCTGATAAGCCATCGGCCGATAATGAAGGTAAGGAGTGCCTTGAGCAGGCCCAGGCCGTAGGTTAAGGCTAGATTTTGCAGTTGCAATCTCAAGTCCATGCGACCACCTGTAAGGCCAAGAGAGAAGATTCGGCCGAATCCCCTCATTCTGACAAAAGAACCCGCTATTAACGCGCCGTTAGCCCATCGCTGGCGCAAATCAGTTCCTCGGCAATTTTCGCCGATGACAATACCCCCGGCAAACCCGCCCCGGGATGCG
>JAYRVN010000295.1:0-8450 GCA_041918535.1 Chloroflexota bacterium | reverse complement strand
TGTCGCTGTCGAGGTCGCGGCTGCTAAGAAAAATGAAGGGGATGTCGGACCAGGCCGGCTCCTGGCCGACCTGTCGCAGGAGTTGATAACCATTCATACCGGGCATGGTCACATCGGCCAGAATGAGATCGACGGGTTGACTTTGCAACCGGTAGAGAGCTTCGAAGCCGTCGCCGGCGGCTATGATGGTAAATTCGGCCGATTCGAGCGCCAGCCGCATCGCTTCCACCCACATGGGATCATCATCCACCACCAGAATTACGGTTTTATCTGGCAGCGTTTTATTGTCGCTCTGCGCGCCGAATGATTCTGGTTGAACGTCCCTTGGCTGCGCCAGGGCAACCGCCTGTTTGGTCACAACGCACCTTTCCTTCACGCCTATGCGCCGGCGCAACATATCCAGGTAGAAGCGCCGCCGAGCGGCCTCTTCTACCGGCGAATGATGTCACATTTCCACCACAAATTTAGCACCCTGCGGCAGGTTGTCGGTCACATAAACACGACCACCATGCGCCTCGGCCACCAATTTGCACAGCGCCAGGCCCAGACCAATCTGGGGCAGATCCGTTTCTTTGGCGGCTATGATCTCATACTTGTCAAAAATGCGCTCGCGGTATATCGGCGGTACGCCGGGCCCCTCGTCGATCACTTCCAGGCGCAAGCCAGTGGTTGAATAACTGAGTTGGACAATGACCGAGGATTGGCGCGGCGCGAACTTGAACGCATTGGAGAGCAGATTGTCCAACATACGTTGCACCAATTTGTGATCCAGCGGCGTCAGGCGTTCTTCGCCGGGCGTTTGGCAAAGCAGGCGGATACCTTTGCTCTGCGCAGCGGCCGTAAAGTCACGCACGGCAACCTCAACCAGCGCTTTCAGATTCACGGGCTGGCGATTGAGCAGGAGTTTGCCCTCTTGCATCTTGGCAACGAGTAACATATCGCTGAGAAACGTGTTGAGGCGGTTGGCTTGGGCGCGCATGGTTTCGAGAATCGGCCGATTCTCGGAGTTTTCCGCGCCTGATTTTGAGAGCAGAAGATCGGTATAGAGCATTAGCGTTGACAATGGATTGCGCATATCATGGACGATCATGCTCGCCAACTGCTCGCGCAACCGCAAGGTATCCTGAATCTCGTCATATTGGCGCTTGATGCGCAACATAGAGCGCACGCGCGCGCGCAATTCGGGCCCGTTCACCGGCTTGGTCAAGAATTCGTCGGCGCCGGCGCCTAGTCCCTCAACAATATCCTCTTTGCGATCGAGCGCAGTCACCAAGATGATTGGGATGTGCCGCCAATGCTCATCTTGTTTCAGGGTCTGGCAGACACGGTAACCGGTTATGTCCGGCATCATCACATCCAGCAACACGACATCAGGCGGCATGTTAGCGACCTGTGCCAGGGCTGCCTGGCCGCCTTCGGCAAAAGTTATGTGATAGCCTTCTGGCGACAGCAACATTTCCATTGTATAGAGCGAACGAGGCTCATCATCAACGATCAGAATCGTGGCGACTTTGTCTGGCATCGGCTCAACCTTCTTGTCCGGCGGTCCTTGCTGTCAGCAAGCGCTGGAGGGCGCGCTGAAGAGTCTGGAGCGGCACCGGTTTGGTCAGGTAGTCGTCGGCGCCGGCAGTCAGGCATAGCTCCCGGTCGCCGGTCATCGCCAGCGCTGTGAGCGCAAGAATGGGCACATCGGCCAGTTCGGGAATTTGTCGGATGCGCCGGATGACTTCGAGTCCATCCATGCCCGGCATTTGAATGTCCATCAGAATCGCATCGGGCCGTCGGCTTTGGCTGAGGCGCAGGGCTTCCTGGCCGTTGCGCGCGATCAGGACGCGATAAGCCAGTAGCTCCAGCAGTTCACGGAAGATGGTGACATTTCCTTCATCGTCATCCGCCAACAGCAGCAGGGGTCGGGCATCGCCATTGGCCATTGCCTTGAGGTTGGTCGGTTCGGCCGAAACGGTGACCGGTGGGGGGAGCTGGGCAAACGATTCGGCCGAATTCCAGGGCAACGATACCGTGAAGCGACTTCCCTGGTCTAGCTCACTGGTAATCGTCACGTGTCCACCGTGCAATTCGGTCAGGCGGCGCACCAGAGCCAGGCCGAGGCCTGTCCCGGCAAAGCGCCGCGACAGACTGCTGTCCAACTGGACAAACGGCTGGAACAGCCGCTGGACATCATCCGCGGCGATGCCGATGCCCGTATCCCACACCGTAAAATGCAGCCAGCCTTGCGCCGGGTCGCCGGCAGTTTCTAGGCCGATGCTCCCGCGTTCAGGCGTGAATTTGACGGCATTGCTCAGCAAATTGATTAGAATCTGTTTGAGCCGTCGGGCATCTGCCCGCATAACCGTCGCCGCCGGATCAAGCGTAAGTTCAATGTGGATGTGTTTGTGAATGGCCGCCTGTTTGACAAATTGCAGACTGGCTTCGCACACCGCTTTGACAACGATTACATCTGACTCCAAGGTTAGCCGGCCCGATTCAATCTTCGAGACATCCAAGATATCGTTAATCAAAGCTAATAAATGGTGGCCGCTCTCACCTACCAGAGCCAAAGATTGGTGTTGGCGCTCGTTGAGCGGCCCGTAGAGTTCCTCTTGCAAGCCTTCGGTAATGCCCAGGATGGCATTGAGAGGCGTGCGCAACTCATGGCTCATACTCGCCAGAAACTCATCTTTGAGGCGCGCCGCGCGGGCCAATTCGGCATTGGCAGCGCTCAGTTCCAACGTGCGCTCAGCCACACGCTCGGCCAGCGAAGCGCGCTCCGTTTGCAGCCGGGCCTCGGCGCGCTGACGCTCGGCGATCTCCTGCCGCGCTTGACTATAGAGGCGGGCATTCTCAATGGCGGTAGCCGCCGGAGCCGCTAACGAACTCAGCAGGCGGGCGTCTTCCTGATCGAATTGCCCCTGGCGCTTGTTGACGACGGCGATAGCGCCGATAGGGACGCCTTGGGATTGCATCGGCACGCACAAGATGGAGCGCGTCTGGAAGCCGTTTAGGGCGTCAAATTGAGCGTGGTAACGCTTGTCTTGTTTGACATCGGGGGCTAAGACGGGTTCGCCATGCTCGATCACCCACCCCACCAGGCCGCTGCCCTTCGGTACGCGTTGGCCGCGGATGAATTCGACTCCTTCGCCGGCAGCGGCCGCGACCCATAGATGCTGACCGTCTTCATCCAGCAAAGTTACGGAAGCCGCAGCGACGCCGGTCACGTTGCGAACGCTGCTAATGATAAGGGCGAGCGTCTCTTGGAGGTCCAGGGTAGAAATGATCGTCTGACTGATCTCGTTAAGCGTGGCTAATTCGAGGAGACGCCGCTCCAATTCTTCGTACAAACGCGCGTTTTCAATGGCGATGGCGGCTTGTTGGGCAATGCCCTGGATCAGGTTAATCTCATCGGCCGAAAATATACGCGGCCAGCGACTCTCCCATAACTCGGCGTAAGCCGTAAACCCGCCGCCGATTCTCATCGGCACATAAAGACTTGCCTGCACCCCTTGCTCCAGCATGTGGGCGCGCTGCGCTTGTGGCAGGCGGCGATCAGCCAAGTAGCGCGCTTGCGTCTGGCCGGTGTGGAGAAAGTGGCCGCGATCCTCAAGCTCGGCCGCCAGATCATACACCCTGCCCAGGCGCGAACTCCGCTCAGGCTGGTCTGCCTGGGGGGTGTTATGCTCCGCCCACACGGTTGCCTGACGCTCGGCGGGTGTGAAATTGTAAATGTAAGCCCCGACGGCATCAATCGCCCATGCCATCTGCTCGGCGATGTCGCTGAGCACCATCTGTAAATCCAGGCTAGAGGAGATAATGGTGCTGGCTCGACGCAAGGCTGTTTGTTCGCGTAGACGTTTTTGCGCCTCAGTATACAGCCGCGCATTAGCCACAGCCGTAGCCGATTCATTGACGAGCAACTGCGCCAGCGAAATCTCCCGGTCGCTAAACAGCTGCGCGCGACGCGTATCCATCACCTCAACCAAGCCAAGCACGCGATCCTGAAAAACCATGGGCAGCATCAATAAGGCGTGTAAGCCCTGACTGCGCATATAAGCTTGCTCAAGCGCCTCGACCGCAAGGTGGCCGAGGTTCAGTTGTCCGGCGTAGCGTTCCGTCAAAACACGGGCGGTGAGCGAAAGGGGGGACACTACGACGGCTTGCGCGCGCGCGTTGGGACGTACCCAGCCAGGCTGAGGGTAGGCGGCGCTCAAGCTAAGGGTTTGGGTATCGGCATTCCAGTTATAGATAGCGCAGCCGTCCACAGCCAGGAGATTGGTCATCTCCCAGACGAAGGTTTCCAAAACATGGTCAAGATCAAGGCTGGCGGTGACGGCGACGGCGGCGGATTGGAGGGATAGCAGGGCGCGATTGAGTTGAAGGGCGTCCTTTTCCGCCTGTTTCTCGCCAGTGACATCGGTAACGACCATCAAGACGGTGTCGGGCGGGCCGGCAACGAGTTTGATGGCGTAGGTATGCACGTGATCCTGGCGTGTTAGTTGCGTGGTGAAGGTGCGCGCACAGGCGTCGGCTAGAGTCAGGTGAAGGTGGTGCAGGAGTTGGTCAGCCAATTCGGCCGAAAACAGTTCCGACACATGTCGCCCAATAGCCAGCGCCGGGTCCGGCAATCCGTCGCCCGTCGGCTGTTCCAAATTCAGCTCCAACAATGTCCCATCACGCTGAATACGCGCGATAAAATTGGTCAAGGCTATCGCGACCGGCGCAGGTGGTGAATTTTCCGACTGTCTCATTTGGGATTGCTTCTTAGCCAATACAGGTCAATTTGCCGGTTACGTCTTTCTACCAGCTTGAAATTTTCTTATCTTAAGGATACACATCCAGCTTACAAGACATCTTACCTGGGACAGACGGGGGCATTGGTTCGATAGTCTGGCGCCTGCGTGATGAAACGGCCAATCACCTATGGCCCGGGCGCTTTGAAACTGGCTTCGCGCTGCGCTAGACGGACCTCGTGTAAAGTCAGGCGCAGGCGGCTGTCAAGCGGGGGATCGTGGCGCAAGTAGAGTTGCGTTTCGTAGGCCAGTTCGGGGATGAGCGCCACATCGCGCGCGCCGCGTTTCTCCACCACGATGCCTTCGCCTTGCCAGCCGGGGTGTTGCAGCAAATAAACCAATGTCCAATGCTGATTGGACTGGCGCTCAGCCCAGCGCACACTGCCGGTGACGGCTTCGGCCGATCCGATTCTTTCCACAATCTCCGCCTCCGTGAGCCAACCGCCGCCGCGTAGCCAGGCACGCAATTGCTGGTGAACGACCAGATCGAGATAGCGCCGCAGGGGGCTGGTACTTTGCACATAACCCGGCAGTCCCAGGCCGGTGTGCGGGCCGGGGGCTGTTTGGGGTTGGCTGCGCGGCATGACGCGACGCAGCGCAAAGGCTTGGGATGGCGTTGTGGCGGCGCGTTCGGCCGAATCGGGGGGCGGCTGGGCCGTGAAGGGGAGCGGCAGACCGTGCGCCACGGCCAGTTGCGCCACCGCTTCGCCCGTCATGAGCATGGCTTCACGCACGAGGGCGCGACTACGCAGGGATGGCAAGGGGCGGATGACCACCTGGCCCTCTTCCAGGCGCACTTTGACTTCGGGCAGGTCGAGTTCAATCGCCCCCTGGCGGTGTCGGCGGGCGGCATGGCGGTTGGCAAGTTCGGCCAGAGCGCGAAACAGGGGGGTGTCGAGTTGGGATTCGGCCGAATCGTAGCTCAGCCTGGTCACCCGCACCCAACTCGGCATGATTTCCAGGCCTACAATCTCCCCATCGTCCCCCACCGCCAGACCAAACGACAGCGCCGGCGAAACTTCCGTCAGTCCGAGAGCCAGCCGCGCTGTCGCTTGGGGCGGCAGCATCGGCGCAGTTCCCTCCGGTAAATAGAGATTCGCGCCGCGCGCTCGCGCTTCCAGGTCGGCCGGGCTATCGGGTGGGACCAGAGCCGCCGCATCAGCCACATGCACCCACAGGGTGTGGTTTTCCAGGCTGATGGCGTCATCCGGGTCTTGGCTGCCTTCATCATCAATCGCCAACGCCGTCAGATGGGTCAAGTCGCGCCGGGGTTCGTCGGGCAGATCGGGCAGCGCCATAGCCGGCGTGTCAGTGGGGACGCCGGCCCGCGCCGGATACGGGTTAAAGGTGACATCCCAATAGCCAATCTCCAATAGCAAGGCGTGAGCCTGATCGGGCGTCTCGCTACGCCCCAGGGCGCGCAAGACGCGGCTGTTGGCGCGCCGGCCCAGAGCCAGAGCAGCCACTTCATCCAGATAGGCGGCATCGGCCGAAGCATAACTCCCGGCAGCGACGCGTTGCACAAAAGCTTGCCAGGCGCGCTCAACGGCAGCCTTCGTCTCCCGATTGGCGCGCTCGTGAGCCACCGATTCGGCCGAATGGGCCACAATTGCCTCCGGCGCGCCGCTAAAATACAGCCCATCCTCCACCAGTTGCCAGGCCGCCCAGGCGGTGACCGGTGTAAAAGCGCCATAGGCCAGTTCCGCCAATTCCCGCAGGTTGGTGGCATTGCCGGTTAGAAGCTCCCAGGCTGTCTGCGAATCTCCTTTAACAGGGATAAGTTGCCCCAGGCTGGTCAGGGGGCCGGAATGCAGTAGCGCCACGTCCTTAGGACGCACACTCAAGCTGGGGCCGTCGGCCAGTTCGATCTCGATTTTCTTTTCGCCGGTTTGAATAACGCGACCTGGTCGGTTCTTGTAGAGGACAAGGCTATGCAAACGCAGGTCAGAATCAGCCATGGCGTAATTGTATGCGGTAGTTAAGGGAATGGCGAATGAATAGATGTCGGTTGACTACATGTGATATGATCATGGCCTGGTTTATAGGATGAGGGGATTCGGCCGAAATAAGCTCGTTTGGTGTGGCCGATCCCTGCAAGAACGCCGTCATCAAATTCAATGTCGATTTGTCCATCGGCTCGCTGGCTGATCGGGCAGCAATTGACAATCCGGGAGCTATTCACATGAAGCTAAAGCTAATCCTTCTCTTTGCCATGCTTGTTGGATCAGCCGGCCTCACACGCGCCGGTGTTGCGCGTTCCCTCACCAGCGTGTACACGGTTTGCCCCCTTGGCTGTGATTTCGTCACCATCCAGGCGGCTGAAAATGCGGCAACTAGCGGTGACGCCATCCAAATCCTGGCCGCCGTGCACACCGAGGCCGGCATTAGCCTGACCAAAGACCTCACCATTAGCGGGCAAGGGGTGGCCGCGACCATCGTGCAGGCTGACACTGATCCCGGCGTTGCGCTTGACCGTATTTTCTGGGTTCAGGCGGGCGCAAACGTGGTCATACGGGACATGACCTTGCGCAACGGCAATGTTGACGGCTGGGGCGGCGCGTTGCGTAACACCGGCACGTTGACCGGCGAGAATCTGCGTTTGGTTGCCAACACCGCCGCGGTCGGCGGAGGGGCCGTGGTCAACGAAGGCGCGCTGACGCTACGCCAAACCGTCATTCAGGACAACTCGGCCGTTCAATTCGGCGGCGGGGTGTATAACTGGACGGGCGCGGTCCTGAGGTTGGCCGACAGTTCTATTCAAGCCAATGTGTCTGATAACGGCGGAGGCCTGTTGAACAATCTCGATGCCCAGACGATTATCACCGCCACGACGTTCAGCGCCAACACGGCCACGACCAATGGCGGCGGGGCGCTCAACGGCGGCGTGCTCACCGTTTCCGAGAGCACGTTCACCGGCAACATAGCCGACAGTCGAGGCGGCGGCTTGGGCAATTTCGGCGCCAACAGCGTCTCGACTGTTAACACCAGTCTGGTTAGCGCCAATACGGCCAATGGCGGCGGCGGCGGCCTGGATAATGTATCGGGCACCCTTATTTTGAATCAGGTGACGGTGAATGGCAATTCGGCCGATCAGGGCGGCGGTCTCTCCAACGGCGACAATCTCGTTGTCAACAATAGCACTTTCGCCGGCAACATCGGCTTTTCTATTGGCGGCGGACTCTTCAACGGCGGCGACGGCGTCATCAGCCAATCCACCTTCAACAATAATAACGCCCCATACGCCGGCGCGGTCATCAATAACTCATCCGCTCACTTGCTCACAGAAGATAGCCAATTCAATAACAATACTGCCGCTAATGACGGCGGCGCGGTGCTCAACGGCGGCGAATTAACCTTCAACCGCTGCGTTTTTTCCGGGAACTCGGCCATTGGCGGGGGAGCTATCAATAACGGTACCGGCACCATGATTATCAATGACAGCCGCTTCCAGAATAACCTGGCTGTCCTCAACGGCGGCGCCGTGGAGAATTTCATCGGCCTTCTGACCGTTAACAATACCGTATTTCAAAACAACACGGTGTCAGCTGTCGGCGTCAGCGGCGGCTTTGGCGGCGCCATCTACAATTCCCAGGGGACGGTCACCATAGACTTGAGTAGTTTCACCGGCAACCAGGCGCGCTCAACCGCGTCAGGCAATGGCTGGGG
>JAYRVN010000294.1:0-3369 GCA_041918535.1 Chloroflexota bacterium | reverse complement strand
GCCAAATGCGCCATGGCGACATATTCCGGTTCGGCATAGGCATAGCGGATGATCCGCCCATCGCCGTGAGAACTGCCGCGCTGGTGGCCCGGCTCATACTGTTCCAGGAGCAAAACGCGTTGTCCACGCCGGGCCAGGGTTTCGGCCGAAATTGCGCCGGCCATCCCCCCACCCAACACCATCACCGAATACACGGTTGAATCCGCCATACATCACTCACTCCATCTCACAGGCTGCCTGGCGCAGGATGTTACCGCATTATCCGCCGGCAGAAAAGGCGGTAGGTAGTCGGTGGATAAGAATAAGTTGAAAAGTGGAACCTAGAGAGCCAATCGGGCGTATACTAGGCAAGTGCAATCAGTCACCGACGCCAACCTGTCGGCAGCCGGGATGCCTGAGTGCGTCTACTACGCGAGGTCACTACGTTGTTCAACCAAAGATTCAACACTCTGATAAGCCTGCTGGTCATTCTCATCGCCCTCATTGCCTGCGGGCAAGGGCAAGCCACCGATCGCATTGCGGACCGCATCGCCACCCGGCGCGGCGACACAGGCAATGCCATCGCTCCCACCCAAGCCCCCGGAAACGTACAGTCGCCGGTGGTCGCGCCAACCCTAGACACCGAGTTGGGTTCGCCCCCGACCCCAACCTCTATTCCGGAAGTCAATCCTACCCCGGCCGCGCCTTCGAGCGGTTCCGGCACAGCCGTAACCGTGGCCGGCGCGCCGGAAGCATGTGGCAGCACATTCGCCCCGGGCCCAATTGCCGAAGGGTATGGGGCCGATGGGCCCTACGGGGTGACGGTTCAAACTATCCCACATCCAGCCTGGGACGGGCATGAAGTGACGATCTTCTATCCTAGCGGGCTAGAAGGGCAAGCTGTGCCGGTCATCTTCTTTGCACATGGCTTTGCGGCCATCAGTCCGACCTGGTACGCAGGGTTCGCTAACCACGTCGCCAGTCGCGGCTATGCCTTTGTTTTCTCTCCTTACCCAATTCTCGGCAGAGATTTCGGGGTCAAATATGACCAAATCTGGGCCGGCTTTCAGGCGGCTGTCGAGCAAACCAAGCAACCCTTCGATCTATCGCGCGTTGGCTTTGCCGGACACTCTTTCGGCGGCGGCGCCGTGCCGGCGCTGGCATATCGCGGGCTGGTGGAGCAAGGCTGGGGCAAGAGCGGCGCACTTTTGTATCTGCTGGCCCCCTGGTATCTGCTGGATATCAGTCAAGCCCAACTGCAACAACTCCCGGCCAACACAAAGGTTCACATGCAGGTTTATGGGGATGATCTGACCAACGACCCGCGTATCGCGATTGACATCTACAAATCCATCCAGGTGCCGGCCTCGGAAAAAGATTACGTGGTAATCAACAGCGCCACTTTCGGCGACTGCTTCTTAGAGGCAAACCATTTGGCGGCGGGCAGCGCGCCAGGCATGACCAATTCGTTGGATTACTATGGCGTGTATCGCTTGTTTGATGGTCTGGCGGATTATACTTTTAATGGCAATGATATCGGACGGCGCGTAGCTTTGGGACATGGCGATCCGCTGCAAACGGATATGGGCGTCTGGCCTGAAACCAACGCGCCTCTGGCTGATCTGACCTCGGAATACGCCAACCCCCAGCCGAATCGGCCGGAAAGCGATTATTCGAACCCGTTTGACGGGCCGGCCAACCCGCGCGATTAGCGCCAACTCAGTGATGAATGAGAATCGAATCGGCCGAATCCTGATTCGGCCGATTCGACCTATTTGCGTTATAATTCCCCTTACTCACCCTAACCCGTTTCATTCTGCAAAGGAGCTTCCATGCGCAAGTTTATCCCCCTACTCACTCTATTGCTCACCTTGATCCTTGTGCCGCTCGTCACAGCCCAGGCCGGAATCCAGGCGATCATACCTATCAGCAGCGACCCCTACACCAATGCTGACAGCCAGCACAAGACCCAGGTTGAACCGGACAATTTCGCTTTCGGCAACACCGTCGTCGCCGCCTTCCAGACCGGACGTTATTTTGACGGCGGCGCGTCCAATACCGGTTGGGCCACCTCGCTCGATGGCGGCAACACCTACGCCTTCGGCTTCCTGCCCGGCACGACCCCGTTCAGCACCCCGCCCGGCCCTTATCAACGCCTGAGCGACCCCTCCGTCGCCTACGACGCCAGTCATAATGTCTGGTTGATCGCCTCGTTAGCCATTAAGTCTTCAACCAATGAAGTCATCGTCAGCCGCTCCACGGACGGCGGTCTAACCTGGGGCAACCCGGTGGTCGTTTCCGCCTCGGCCAGCAACTTCTACGACAAAGAGTGGATCGCTTGCGACAACTACGCCACCAGCGCCTACTATGGGCATTGCTACGTCACCTGGGATGATGCCAACCTGGGCGGTGTGGTCTATATGAGCACTTCCACCAACGGCGGCCAAACCTGGAGCGCCAAAGCCTCACCCCGCGGCGGCGCGTCTGGTCTGGGCGGTCAGCCGGTCATCCAGCCCAGCGGACGGGTCATCGTCCCCGCTTCTACCGGCAACAGCCTCTTTTCTTTCTTTTCACTGAATGGCGGCGGCAGTTGGGGTCGCACCTATAGCATCAGCAGCCAGACCAGCCACACGGTCGCCGGCGCCTTGCGCGCCTCCACCTTCTTGCCTTCCGTCGCGATTGACAACGGCGGCAAGGTCTTTGTAGCCTGGGCGGATTGCCGCTTCCGCACCGGTTGCGCCGCCAACGATATTGTGGTTTCCACGTCAACCACCGGCCGCACCTGGTCATCGGTCGTGCGCATTCCGATTGACCCCGTCACCAGCGGCATTGACCACTTCGTTCCTGGCCTGGCCGCCACCGGCAGCGGCGCCACAGCCCGTCTGGCGCTGACCTACTACTACTATGCCAATGCCAATTGTACTGTGGCGACCTGTCAGTTGTATGTCGGCTTCATCAGTTCGGCCGATGGCGGGGCTACCTGGAGCGTGCCGCAGACCCTCGGCGGCCCTATGACGCTGAGCTGGATTGCCAACACCAGCCAGGGGCGGATGGTGGGCGACTACATCTCCACCACGTTTGTCGGCAATACGGCCGTCCCGGTCTTCTCGCTGGCGAGCGCGCCCATTGGCAGCACATTCCAACAAGCCGCCTGGGCGTCTACGCACCCGGTTCTGGCGTCGCAAGCCTACCCGTTAGCCGTGACGAATGATCCGGTGCTGTCTACACACGGCGATGCCATTCCGTTAACTCAACCCATTCGCATCCCGTAATGTGTCTTAGCGATTGGCAAATATAGCTTGAAGCGGGGGGTGGATTCGGCCGAATCCGCCCCCTTTCATTATCAGCCATCTCACCCAAACAAAACGGCCGAACCTCAGACAGATTCGG
>JAYRVN010000293.1:0-2145 GCA_041918535.1 Chloroflexota bacterium | reverse complement strand
GCACTATCCGGGCAACGAGGAGTTGTTGGCGGTTGACGCTGACGAACAGCGGCCAGCGTCGGCCAACACGCCCGCGTCCGAACCGGCTGACATCGTACCCCCCAGGTTATCGAGCCAATGAATTCTTACACGGTTGACATTCAAGTGGAAACGGATGTGGCTTCGGAGACGGCGGCCTTGCTGTTGGCGACGGCTACCGCCACGCTGCGCGCTGCCGGTGTGGCGCCGCCGGCTGCTTTGGTGTTGCTTCTGACCGACGATGTGACAGTGCGACGTTTGAACCGCCGCTATCGGGCTGAAGATAAGACTACCGATGTCTTAAGTTTTCCGGCGGATGAAGAGCCGGCGCGTGGAGGTGAGCCGGTGTATTTGGGGGACATTGCCATTTCAGCGCCGCAGGCGGCGCGACAAGCGGCCAGGGGCGGGCATTCGGTTTCGGCCGAATTGCAGCTCCTCACTATCCACGGCATTTTGCACCTCCTCGGTTATGATCACGCCGAATCGGCCGATAAAGCCCGTATGTGGGCCCTGCAAACCGCCATCCTCCAACAGCTGGGCCTTCCCCCGATCGCGCCCGCCGACACCGACTGGGACAACTAGCTGTGGCTGCCTCAAGGCGCGCCTTCCTATGACTCCTCCATTGAAACCCCCGCCGGTCGCCCCCTGGCAACACCGCCTCAGAAGCTTTCGCTACGCCTTTGAAGGCTGGTGGTATGTTTTGCGGGGCCAACCCAACGCCATTATCCACGCCCTGTTCACGCTGGCCGTCATGGGCCTGGCCTGGCGGCTGCGGGTGTCGCGCCTGGAATGGGCTGTGCTGATCCTCACGGTTACCGTGGTGTGGATGGCCGAGTTCATCAATACGGCCATTGAAACCGTCGTAGACCTGGTCATGCCGGAGTATCATCCCCTGGCTAAGATCGCCAAAGATGTGGCGGCCGGCGCTGTTCTCGTGGGGGCTTGTGGCGCCGTGTTGATTGGCCTAATCATTCTAGGGCCCCCGCTATGGGCTGTTTTATTCGGCTAAGGCAGGCAGCGGTCTGGGGCATACTGGTATTGACCTGCGGGCTTTGGGGGTGCGCGCCGGTTGATCCTGTGACCCCCTGGCCGCTGGCATCTACGCGCCTGCCCGAAGCGCGCCCGTTGGCCTCCCTCACGCCCGATCAGCCCGGCATGACCCCTACTCCGCCGGCCGCGCTCAAGCAGCCTGGGCCTGGCGCCATCCTTTTCACCCCGACCCCGCTCCCACCTAGGCCCACCGCGACACTTGCGCCCACTACCCCGGCCCCCGCGATTGGGGCCGCTGTGTACAAGATTGTCGGTTATACCGGCCAGGGCTATGCCATCGAAGGTTGGGAGATCGGCAGCGGGTCGACACAACTTATCTGGGTAGGCGGGATGCACGGCGGCTATGAGTGGAATACCATCCAGCTTGGTTACCGCATGTTGGATTATTTCAACAACCACCCGGAGGCCGTGCCGTCCGGCGTCACCCTTTTCATCATTCCTTCAGCCAACCCCGACGGACAGTGGCGTGTCACCGGCACACGGGGCCGCTTTTCAGCGACGGATGTAACTGAACCCACTGAGCCGGGGCGCTTTAACGCGAATGGCGTAGACCTTAATCGCAATTGGGACTGCAACTGGTCGCCGACAAGTGAATGGGGCCGGCGCACTGTTAGCGGCGGCGCAGCCCCCTTTTCTGAGGCTGAAACCTATTATCTGAAAGAATTCATTCTGGACCGACAACCGGCGTTGGTGATTTTCTGGCACAGCAAAATCCCCGGCATCTTCATGGGCACGTGCAATGGTCTGCGTTCGGCCGAAACCTATGCATTCAGTCAGGCGTATGCCCAGGCGTCCGGTTACCCGCTGGCAGAAGACGGCTTCACCGAATACCATATCACCGGCGAGGCGTCCGATTACCTGAGCACAATCGGTATCCCGTCGTTCACGGTGGAACTGGCGACAGACAATAATCCGGAGTGGGAGGCTAATTGGGCCGGCGTACAGGCGATTCTGTCTTTCTTTCGCTAGGGGGTCAGGCGTTCGGCCGCTTTGAGCCAGGCGCGGCGGGCCCGGGGGGCGCGCCCGCGGGGGTGGGCGCGAGAGAGTTTTTTGACCCACCAAAATTAAATTTAAGTG
>JAYRVN010000292.1:0-2727 GCA_041918535.1 Chloroflexota bacterium | reverse complement strand
CAAACTCCAGGTTATCCCCAACGGGGCCGATGTGGCAATGCTGCAAGAGGTCCCCGTAGACCCGGCGCGCGTGCGGGCCGGGCTGGGTCTGGCTGCGGAGGAGAGGATGGTGTTGTTCTATGGGACGCTGGCGCATCGGCCGAATCACGCGGCGGTGGAGGTGATCCGGCAACACCTGGCCCCTCAGGTGAACGCCCGCTTCGTTGTCGCCGGGGTCGGCGGCCACGCCTATGCCGCCGCCCAGCCCCAACTGCCGTCTAACCTGCACATGCTGGATTTTGTGGAGGACATTGTGGCCTTGATCAAGAGCGCCGACGTTGTCATCGCCCCGCTCACCGGCGGCAGCGGCACGCGCTTCAAGATCATCGAGGCGGCGGCGTGTGGGCGGCCCGTTATTAGCACCAGTCTGGGGGCGGAAGGGTTAGACCGCGAGGCTTTTGGCGACGCGCTGACTATTTGTGATGATTGGCCCGGTTTTGCGCTGTGTATCCGGCAGCGGTTGGCGGCGCCGCTAACCTGGCAGCCTTCGCCGCGCTTTGAGGCGTTGTACGCTTGGCGCAACATTTTCGGCCGAATTGATTTCAACCGCCTGCGCCCCGCCCCATGACGACTCCCCCGCTCGTCGCCATTATCCTCCTCACCTGGAACCATTGGGAGGTCACCGCCGCCTGCCTGAACAGCCTCGGCCGCCTCACTTACCCGCGTTACCGGCTTCTGGTGGTGGATAATGGTTCCACCGACGCCACCCTGCCCAGCCTGCGTAGCCAATTTCCCCACATCGTCTGCATCGAAAACGGCGCTAATCTCGGCTTTGCCGCCGGTTGCAACATCGGCATCCGCCACGCCCTGGCCGGGGAGGCTGATTACATCTTCCTGCTCAACAACGACACCCTGGTGGAGCCGGACTTGCTGGACGCCTTGGTCGCCGCCGCGCAGCAGTTGCCCGACGCCGGCATCCTGGCCCCGCAGATGCGCTACGCCGACAAACCGGAGCAACTCTGGTTCACCGCCAGCCGGCGCCATCCCTGGACGCTGGAAGCACGCGATTTCGGCCCCCTCGGCCCGCGCCGCCATGTGCAGGCGGACACACCTCAGGCGGTGGATTATATTTTCGGCACGGCCATGCTCATCCCGGCCGCTGCGTTGCGTCGGGTTGGCCTGTTCGACGAAGCCTTTTTTATGTACTACGAGGATATGGATTTGTGTTTACGCATGCAGGCGGCGGGTTACCGGCTCTATTATGTGCCGACTGCCCGGCTCTACCATCAGGTGGCGGCCAGCACGGCCACGCTCTCGGCGGCGCGCTATGCCTATAAGGCGCGCAGCGGCGGACTCTTTTGGCGTAAACATGTGCGCGGCGCGCAATGGCTGGCCGTTATCCCGTACCGGTTGGGCAGCCTGTTGCGCACGTCGCTGCGCTTGGCGCGGCAGCGGGAATGGGGGGCGCTCCGCGCCTATTGGGATGGCTGGCGGCAGGGATGGTTGGCCTGAGCGCGGGGGCGCGTCAGCCTCGACTTTCCGCCACGACTTCTTCCAGCACCGCCTTGAAACGCGCGCCGAGGGCTTGGGTAGCGTTGTGTTCCAAGAAGTATTGGTGACCGCGTTGGGCCATGGCTTCGCGCTCGGCCGGCTGGGCCAGCAGCGCCAGCAGAGCCGCCGCCAGCGCGTCGGGGTCTTGCCGGGGGACAAGGACAAGGTGTGTCTGATCTTCCAGGGCTTCACGAATGGCGGGCGAATCGGCCGAAATCAGCGGCCGGCCCATCGCCAAAGTCTCCCACACCTTGTTTTGCACCGTCATCAACGCCTGCGGCGTCGCCCCGAACACACCCAGGCACACCCCGGCGTCGGCGATGCCTTGCAACAGCGTGTCCTGCTCCACAAAGCCGTGAAAAATCACGCGGGTCAAGCCAGCCGCCTGCGCCTGAGCCAGACAAGCCGCTTTTTCAGGGCCGTCGCCATACAGGTGGAACTCTATATTGGGCCGGTCGCGCAAGCGTTCGGCCGCGCCCATGATCGTCGGCATGCCGTGCGATGGCAAAAAAGAGCCAAAGTAAACTACGCGGAAGGTATCCGAGGTTTGCCGGGATGGTCGAGGCGTGTAAAGAGTGTCGTTGGCCCCGTGGGGCAGGGTGCGGAAACGCGCGACCGGCAGCCGGTATTTGTGGCTGATATATTGCCGGTAGGCGGTGTTTTCCATAATCAGCCGGTCGGGCAGGCGCAATCCCCAGCGCTCCAGGTGAAAGAGGAGACGGCCGGTGAATGGGCTTTGGGCGGTGAGGCCGCGCTCTTCGGCGACGAGATGGATAGACATGAGGATATCCAGGACGAGCGGTTTGCGGCGCAACCAGGTGAGGATTCGGCCGAAATTCACATCTATCTGCCCCGGATACCCCACCACCATCACATCATACTCAGGCAGCTCCCGGTAATGTCGCCACAATTGTCCATAAGCCCGCGCTACGCGCCCCCAGAAACGGCGTGAACGCCAGCCTCCACCGGCCAATGCCACCCGGTCGGCCACGCCTTGCCACACGGTCGCATGACACTCCAACACCGTCACCCCCTGCGCGCGCAGACCGGCGATAAGAATTTGGTTGCGCGTGTATTCGTCGCGATAAGTGCCGAAATAGCACACGCGCAAAGGCGAGTTTGTCCCTGGCCCGGTCATCATTACAATAGAGTACCATCTAACCTGCCGATTCGGCCGAAAAGCCCGACCGGCAATTT
>JAYRVN010000291.1:0-5714 GCA_041918535.1 Chloroflexota bacterium | reverse complement strand
GGCACAAGAGGCCAATCACGCCCGCCGCAATGGGCGCGGCCACTGGCCCGGCCCAGTCGCCCAAACCGGGCGCGTAGGTGCTGAAAAACATAAAGGTGGCAAGGCAGGAAAGCGCAAGGAAGAGCACAATCAGGAACGCCGCCGCGCCTCGCGCCAGCGTGCGCCCGCTGTCGTTGTCTTGCGCAATGTCCCCTAATCCAAAGTCGAAATTGTCAGACATGATACAATCCTCTTTGGGCGACGGCCGCCCCTTCCAAGTAGCTGGCCGTCGCCCGCTAGTGGGCGCGCATGGGTTAACCCTCATGCGCGTCCCGTTTGTTTGTGTAGTTGTTAACTGCCCTGAGTTCGACCGCTGGCAGGGTAGGGCGGGCGTCCTGCCGACCGGTTGATTGCGCTCTAGCGCTCTAGGCTTGGGTCGCTAGTCACCTCATACAACGCAATACGGGCAACCCGCGCCGGTTGTGCGTCGGGTTGCCCATTGATAGAATCGGGTCATCCCTTAGGCCGCTTATCCCGGCTTATGGGTTAGGGCTTGCGGAGTGCTGGTACCACTGCGTAAGCCCGCTCTTTGGCTTAGATATGTTCTAAGCTGTGAGCGTATTATAACTCTTGCGTTTCGTGGTGTCAATCAAGGCATTTGGGGCCACGCCGCTTGTCGGCCGATTCCTCGGCCTGGACTATGTAATCAAGTAGAGATTGGCGATGCACGAGCCATAAGAAGCTGAGCTTCTTCGCCCGTACCTGCCCGGCCCTTATCAGCCTGCGCAAGTGGTTCACATGATACCCACTCAACTCGGCCGCTTCCTGAGTGGTTATCCAATCATCACCGTTCATTATCGCCCCTTCCTTTCGGTCAGGGAGATTCTAGCACTCTTGCCCTATTCGGTTGTAAAAGTCCTGCTAATCCGCTATCCCCACCATTTGCTCTAGAATGCGTTTCGATTGCGTTCTAAGCGACGTAGTGGCCGCGAGGGTAGGGTAGACAGCCTAAATCACTGAGTGTATTCCCATACGAAACGCATTATTTCGCTCTGTGAGGCGCTGTGCTCTCGGCGCATATCCGGCCGCGGTCGAAAATTCCCTTTCGCCCTATAAGGCTCTGCACCATGCGCGGCTCGTGCCCGCCCCAAAGTGTGGGCGGTTCCTTGAAATTCGCCTCGGGGGAAGGGCGTTCTCTCTGTTGTTTGCCACTTTTTTCTGCGGAGTGGGGTAGGGGGCTGGTGCATACCAGGGTGGTAGCCGTCGGTAGCAGCACCTCTCCACAGTTGGGGTATGGTTGCATCGGTTATCATGTTGCTAGTTGTCGCCTTTTGGGACAGACCTCCCCTTTGGGACAGACCTGACAGACCTTTTCTTTAGATTGCTTTTGGTACATAGCTCCCCCTGTTGCTCTATGTGTCTGTGTTTTACTACTAGTAGTGAAAAAGGTCTGTCCCTGTATCCCTACCTCTGTAAAGGTCTGTCCCAAAACGGCTGAGGTCTGTCCCAAATTGGCCTAGTTCTGTCCCTGCGGGACTGCCTTAAGCCCTTTGTAAGAAGTAATCCTATCGCCCCCTGCGTTCGGCCGCCCTTTGGTCACGCCCTCGGATTCTTTCGCCTTTAGGATCTGCGCCAGTTCCATCATGTTGGCCCGCTGATTGCCGGTCAAACCGTTTTGCTCCAATGTCGCCATAATGCCAAGAGCGGACAACCAGACCGTGCTAGACGTATCCACCTCGTAATAGTGCCATAGGTATTCTTCAACCGATGACAGACTGCCATAGCCCGCATTAATCTTCGATTGCTCTTGCTTCTCTGCCGGCGATAGCGTGCCCCGTTCGCCACTCTGGTAAGCGGTCATGATTTCAGCCCATAGCTGATTCATGTCAACTGCCTGAGTGTAATTCCAATCTATGCTTCTGAGATTGACGACGGCAAAGCGTCGGTTGCCCGTCCGGTCGTCTAAGAACCCACTACCTGATTCGTTGACCGTTCCAATCAGCGAAGCGCACGCCGGCTTCTTCAAGTCGTAGCGGCCGAACGACCGGCGCACCGTTGGCTGTTTCATCGTGATGAAATTTTTCAGCGCTTCCCTATCCGCCTTGCGGGTTGTCGATTGCAGTTCGCCGACCTCCCATATCCAGTGGCCCATTAATCTCAGAAGGCTATCCTTGTCATCTGGTTGGATAGCGCCCTCGATGAAGTAGTCGGACAGTGGGCAAAGCCACCTGGCAAGATGACTTTTCCCTACTCCTTGTGGACCGTCCAGTACCAGCATGTAATTCTGGTCTTGGTTTAGTACCTTTCCGACTGCTCCCAGCATCCACCGCCGGATAAACACCCTTGCGGCTTGCTCGTTTTCAGCAAACGTCAAATGGTCAAGAAACCGCTCCACGTGGTTGCTGCCGTCCCATTTCAGACCATTAAGGTAATCTTTTATGGGGTGATAGCGGTTGTCGTAAGCATGGCCCGTGTAAACGTGCTCTACACGCGCCATTCCCTTAAAGCCTCCATCGCCCATCTGACTAAATATCTTGGCGCGTATGGCGTCGCTTATCGGCTTGCCGTTGACCTCTAGCGTATCGTCCAGTTCATTTAGCCGGAAGGTGTAGCCCAGTGCAGTTAGGGCGGCGATATAGTCCGATGAGTGCGGTCCGTTCCTGGGGTTGCCACCCCCACCAGCCGCCGGCCGCTCTTTGGCATCGGCCCCGGCTGCTGCGGCAGGCTGCCCTGTTACTGCGGCCGGCTGCCCGGCCGCCGCGGCCGCCACGCAATTAACCCCGGCCGCCGAGCCGCCTGCTGCTTGGTAGCCGGCTGCCGGGCCGCTATACCCGTTGTCGTTGATCGGCCAATTGTTGCCAGGAGAGGAAACAATCGAATCCCCTCCCACCGAGGGGAGAGGGATAGGGGCGGGGGGCCGGCCGCGGCCGTTGACGCTGACAAGTGGTTTTGGCGTTGGCGGGTCAAGCGGTTCACCGCCAGCCCGCCAGCCCAGGTCAAAGACGCGCACCACCTCGCTGTCATCGCCGTGTGCGTGGTCGGCTAGATAGCCGTTAGCCGCCGCCGCGTTTATGATGTGCGTCTCCACATCGGCCAGAAGGTGAAGATGTGGTCTAGCCCACTCAGCCGCCTCAACGCCGGCAATGCACCGGCCGGCCCAATACGTCGCCATGTTGCGATTGTCGCCGGCTCGCTTGGCGGCTACTTGGTCAAATAGCCAGCGTAGATAGCCGGCTAGGTATGCTTCTTCGTGAGAACTCGAGACGGTGCGCCCCTCTGTCTTTACCCGCTCTGCCTCTTGCCGTCGCCGCTCGCGCTCCGCTTCGATTGCGGCCGACTTCTCGCGCTCTGCCGCCCGATACGGCTCCAGGTATGTCCGCTCAAATTCCTCAAATGGGCAAACCGCGCCCACCATGTGAACTCTTGCGTCCTGGGCATTGTAGATTGTCCGGTCAATGTTCGTAAGCTGGTCAAGACGGGGGAAGGCGTAGCAGTACGCTTTCAGGCACTCACGATAAAGCGCCGGGTCGGTTATCGGCCGATCAAGCAGCAGCGTCGGATGTCCCTTTTCCGCCTGGCCTGGCTCGCTATTGACGCTTTCCACGAACGCCAGACCGTAACGGCCGAAAAACGGCTCATTCATCCAGAAGTCAATGACGCCGGGCGTCTTGCTGTCGTCGTCAAAGGTCAGCAGTTGGGAGCTAGTGAAATTCTCTGTGTGCTTTGGCGTGAGTACGCCCCGCACCGCCGCGCCGGTTTCCTGGGGCGAGCGTTTGGCGTGTACCATCGTGTAGGGCCATCCCTGCTTAACGACAGTCTCTATGAACGATTCAACCGTGTGTGTCTCAGTGACGAATGAGTTATTGAGCCTTAGCCCGCTTGCCTCATAGCCGTCTTTGTTGCGATACGTCCGGCTTACATCCACCCGGAAGGTTAGCTCGGTTTCATCGGCAATCGGCCGCAAGTCGGCCGGCGACCACGTCAAGCCGGATTGGCCGACGTACTGTCCATCGGCCGTGACGCCGGTAATGGTCAGTTCGCCGCCCATCGCCGTGCGCACTCGCTGCCCGATGTTGAAGGTGTGCATCGTGGTCATTGCGCCCCTCCAAAAAGGTCTAGCTGAACGGCCGGCACTGCTTCACCGACGCGCCGAACGTACCAATGGGAGAGGGCCAGACTCGTCTGGTAGCCGTAGTCATGCCGGACGGGAAACCCGTAGCGTTGGAAATCAGCCAGCGCCGCCCGGTAAATTCCGCCGTCGCGCGCGATTTCAGTCCGGTGCGCCCCTTCTGGCTCGGCCGCGCCCAGAATGCAATCATCCCACGCCCAGCCGGCCGGCTCGCGTGGTTGATACTCACGCCTGGCGCGCTTCCTGAGTGCGTCGCCGGCCAACTCGCCCATGATTCGGCCGTCGGCGCGCCGAATTGGGGTTGTATGATCGGGAGCACTTTTGCTATAATGCAAGTGTGGTTTTTTGGTGGTTTTGGAGAGGGTCGCTCGACCGGTCGCAACGGTCGAGCGCCTCGTTTTTTCAGTCATGGTGGGCCTCCTCTAGTTGAGCGAGCTTCTCCTCGGCCGTCGGCCAACTCAGAATCAACATATAGACGCGGGCCAGTACGTCAGCCGGGTCAACCGGCACGACCGGTTTATAGTCTCCCGCCGCCGGCGTCATCGGCCTCCGGCGGGGCAGTTCATCAATTCGCGTGGTCATGGTCGCCCTCCTGTGAGCGTTCGGCTGCGTCGCCCAGCGATTGGGCGGCCGTCCTCACCATATAGCGAATAGCATCAGCCTCTTTCCGCTGCAAATGGCGGGCTAACTGGCGAATCAAGTCGCGCTCCTCGGCGCTAATTCGGAATCCAAAATAAAGTGGTCTCATCTGTGTATCTCCGGCTGGGGCGTTCACGTCCCTGTTGATTTGATTCATGCACCGATTATACGGAGGGGGTTTATCGTTTTTACCCCAATCGCACACATGTTCGATAAGTCTAGGGTGCGCAGTTGGGCTATAGTTGGCCATATATGGAACTTGATGCCCTAATCGTCTCTATATCCATAAATGTGGGGGTTAGGTCGTCAACTACGTAACTCTAAAACTTGAAATTCGCGGCCGAAATTTTAGGGTTCGCGGAAAAATTGGTGCGTTCGTACGGCCAGCACCCGCCGCCGATAGGGGACGTGCAACCGATTGACGGCCGGAGAATGGACTTCTTGGGACATGATTAACACGGTATGCTCCTGGATGGAGTTGTACTTAGAGGGAGCAACAAGGTACCGTAGCTCTTGGGGAAGCTGGGGCAAGTACAGGTTGTTGCATTGGGACGTAAGTGGGAACATGAGGAGGCGTTTCATTTCTCGCGGGGTACGTCGTCGAAGGAGTGATAGTGGGGTCTTGAAGTATGCGGTATGTATTCAACGCATCCGGCGGTGGGACCGGAAGGCGCAGTCCGACGACCAGACAATCCATTCTGGTGTGGCTCGCACAGGTTGAGAAGTACTAAGCGGATTGCGGAATGCGGAAACGGCCGAGAGGGCCCTTGGCTGTCGAGGAGTTCCTGGCTAGGCGAAGGACTGCCATCTCCGCTTTTGACGTTCGGCAACGTCGCGGAGTCTGCTGGCTACAATTCTATTTGGGCTAAAGTCATGGGCTCATTGAGGTTTCGGATCTTCGCATTGCGGGATGGCATCTTGGGCAATATCCAGGAAGGGGGTGGATATGTGACCATCACCGTATAGC
>JAYRVN010000290.1:0-10493 GCA_041918535.1 Chloroflexota bacterium | reverse complement strand
GGCGATGGTTGACCCAGGCTGGCGACTGCAGCCCAGATGCTCGCGCCAGGGGCAGCCACATTGGGCTTCACAACATCCAGGACATCGTTGGGCCCACGCGAACTGAAGCCGGCCATGATGTCGCCATTGCTGGGGCTGTAATCGAGGACCGCGCCGGTGATCGTGCCCATGGCATTGGTGTTAGCTGCCACCCAGGCTTTGAGAGCCGCGCCGTCCGCTTGCGAGATATGCGTGGCCGGCAGGTAATGCCCGTCGGCCACTAGGCCGGCGCCATTATCTGCCAGGACCATACCGCCGGCGCCGCCGTTCAAAACAGACAAGCCCTTGTCCACACGCGCATACGTGCCCCGGTCGCAGATAACGATTTGGCCGCTAAACGTGCCCGGAGCGAAGGCCCCAATGGGGCACAAGGGGTCGCCATAGTTGCCGGCATAGACGATCAGGGCAGGGCCGTAACCGGCCGTGAATCCTGCACCGACCATATCTGCCAGAGGGCCGCCGTCGCTGGTTAGATTGACCAGATTGTCAATCAAATTACGATTATGCGTCATCGCGCCCACAGATGTCGTCCACGGCTCCTGATGTCCCATTGTGCTGGGATTAGGGCCGGCGTTACCGGCAGAGGCGGAGACATGCACGCCCGCATCATTCGCGGCCAGGAAGGCCAACGACACAGAATCATTATAGGGGTCGTTGCCGCCGGAGATCGAGTAGTTGATCGTGGCAATGCCGGAAGGATGGCCCGCGCCCAATAGGTACATGTGGTCAACAACCACCTGGTTGACTGCGGCCAGCAAAGCCGTGCCAGGGCAGCTATTGTTCACGCACACATCGTACATGATGATATTGGCATGGGGCGCCACGCCGGAGATCATATCGGTGAGGGTAGCGGTGGGCGCATAGAGGGTAGCTTCAACCATATTGCCGGCGGTGGTGCTAGCTGTATGGCTGCCATGGCCCTCATTGTCTTCGGGCGCATCGGGGTCAAGAGCCGGGCCCATTTCATCCCAGGCGCCGATGACCTTGTCATTGCAGAAAGTCGGATCGTCGGTCACGCAGTAGCTGCCGGGAATGTAATTACCGGAACCAAGCGGGTTGGTGTGGTCATAACCGTCGCCGCCAACGTCTGCAAACGAGGGGTGGTCATGATTGATGCCGGTGTCCAGGATAGCCACGACGACATCCTCACCTTCGGTGGCTGTGCCGGTGGCGCTGCCATCCCAAACAGAGAATGCGCCAATCCATTCAGGCCCAACATCGGTGAGTGGATGTTCAATGGTCTCACGGAAGACCTTTCGCACACCCGACAATTGGGCAGCTTTGGCAGCCTCATCGGGGTTCATTTGAACAACGACACCATTGAAGGCGTGCTGGAAGTTTTGGCGGATTTCAACTGTGCGGCCCAAAGCGGCGCGCAAATCTTGCGCGAACTGTTGCTGAGCGCCGGTCAAGTAAGCGACATACGCATCAACAGCCGCACTCGGTTTGAGGTCCACCTGGCCATTGGCGCGCGGGTTAGTGGCGGCCAGGCCATTGATACCGCCGGTGTAGCTGGCGACCGATGGCGCTGAAAGTTGGATAATGTAGTTGGCCGGGCCTTGCGCCCCTTTGGGTTGCACCAGGATGCCGGAGCCGTCGGGTGAGACGCCCTGGACAGTTAACGGTTGAAGTTCTAGTTGTTGGCCCGCTGCGCCGACAGAAGCGACGAAGACAAATGAAGCCGCCAACAACAATAACAGAGTGATCTTTGCAATGTTCTTTTTCACGGGTGCTTTCCTCCGATGGAAACTAGAGATCAGTAAGTCTACTGACTAAATTAGCAAATACTCAACTATTTGCCCATGCCACCTCCCAGACGTCTATCGCACAACTTGGCCTGGCTCCCCCAGGCGCGAAATGACTAATCCATGATAAAACAGCTTAATGCTAGGTTAATTTTATCGTCCTGTCCGCAATCGTCAAGTTCCCGTGAACACCCATGGCAAATTGCCGGGAATGCGCCGAAGTCATTCAATAACCCGGGGGGGGGCGAGCCCCAAATTGCCAAGCGCCCTGACTGACAGCCCGGGCATCTGGTATACTGGCGCATAAGAACAGGCGGCAAGTTCCCAACCGAATCATAGCATAGTGTGGAGCGAAGTTTTATGACGGGTATGATGAACTGTGTGGACTATGTGATCATTGGTCTGGCGGCTATGGGCGCGGGGCTGGTGAATGCGATTGCCGGCGGCGGCACCTTAATCAGCTTCCCGGCTCTGACGGGTGTCGGTGTGCCGCCGATTATGGCGAATGTGACCAACACGGTAGCCCTGACGCCGGGTTATCTGGGGGCAACCTTCGCTCAGTTCAAAGATTTGCGCGGTCAAGGCGATCGGCTGCGTTGGCTAGGGCCGGTCGGCGTGCTGGGCGGGCTGCTCGGCGCGTTGTTGTTGGTGAGAACCACGGAGAAGCTTTTTCAGGAGTTGGTGCCTTTCTTGATCCTGTTGGCTTCCATTTTACGGGCGGCGCAAGATAGGGTGCGGGGTTGGGTGGCGCGGCGCGCGGAGAACCCCGGGGGGGCAGTGGGCCATGAACGCTGGGCGATGTTGCCAATTTTGGGGGCGGCGATTTATGGGGGCTACTTTGGGGCAGGCCTTAGCGTGATCATCCTGGCGGTACTGGGTCTGGTGATTGACGATAATCTAACCCGGTTGAATGCGCTTAAGCAAGCGGTCGCTTTTTGCGTGAACGTGACGGCGGCGATTTTCTTCCTTTTTTCGGGGCAAGTGATGTGGGGAGCCGCAGCGGTGATGGCCGTAGGGGCGTTGGGTGGGGGGATATTGGGCGGCCGGTTGGCCGGGCGTATTCGCCCAAAGGTTTTGCGCGTTGTGGTGGTGACTATCGGCGTGATGGTGGCGATCATTTATTGGGTGCGCTGACGTTGGGGCGCAGGCAGACAAGATGGCGTTGGTTATAGGGCGATGGGTTCGCGGCCAACGCGGTTGCGTTCGGCGTGGATGATGCAGAGGATTTCCTGCACGGCCTGTTCGGGACGCCCATCGGGGTTGATGACCCAGTAGTCGAATTCGGAGAGGCGTTTGAATTCCTGGCGGGCCGTGGCGACGCGCAGGTTAAGCTCACCCAGAGATTCTGAGCTGCGGGCGCGCAATCGGCCGATCATGGATTCCTCGGATTCGGCCGAAAGAAATACCAAGACCGCGTTCGGGATCAGTCGCCGCAAGCTGGCCGCGCCCTGCACATCTACCCGCATGATCACATCCTTACCGCTCGCCAGGGCGTCACGAATCTGTTGCTTGGGCACACCCTTATAATCGTTGTAAACAAAGGCATATTCTACCAACTCATTTTCGTTAATCATCCGGGCAAATTCAGCAGTGCTGACAAAGAAATAATCTACTCCCTGCGTCTCGCCCGGACGCGGCGGACGTGTGGTTGCCGTCACCACAAAATAGAATTGGCGTGGATTGGTCGCGATCAGTTGGCGCGCGATCGTGTCTTTGCCTACGCCCGACGGGCCGGCAATGACAATAAGGAGGGGCAGGTAGGAGCGAGAGTACAAACCTAAGGCGGACAAGATTGCATCCCTTTGAGCCGAAAGTATAATCTGAAAGGACGATCAATCGTCGATCATGATTATTGTTCTGATTGTACCAAACTCTGAGATGGGTCGCATTAAGGCGTAGCCCGCCGTTCAATCGGCCGAAACGCGCGCCGGCGACCAGTTGAGGCTTAAGTTATGCCATTTTATGACTATCGGTGTCGTGACTGTCACAAACGCGCACGTCTTTTCTTCAGCTACGCCGAATACGATTCGGCCGAACCCATTTGTCCCCATTGCGGCAGCCGCCAACTCCAGCGCCGTATCAATCGTATCGCTCTGGCCAAATCCGAGGATGCGCGCATGGATAATTTAATGGACGATTCCAGTCTGGCGGGCTTGGATGAGGAAGACCCCCGCGCTTTAGGGCAATTCATGCGCAAAATGAGCCGAGAAATGGGGGAAGACTTGGGCGATGAGTTTGGCGAGGTGGTTGACCGCCTGGAGCGCGGGCAGTCGCCGGACGAGATCGAGCAGGCCCTGCCCGATCTAGGCGGTCTGGGCGGGGCGGATATGGGGGATGATCTGTGACCGGGAATCAGGGGCAGGCGCATCACGCGGGGCGCGGCTGAAAGGCGGCTAAGCGCCCATCAATTAAGGCGCGCAACTCCGCCTGAACAACTGCAATCGGACGATCGGCCGAAATGATGACCCAACGCGCCGGTTCGGCCGCCGCCAGGGCGTGGTAACCAGCCTGCACCCGTTCATAAAAGTGAATCGCCTGCAAATCCATGCGGTTCATCTCGGCCTGACCCATTTGACGGCGCGCCAGGCCGGCCGTGACGTCCAGGTCAAAAAGCAGGGTTAGATCGGGCTGCAAACCGGCGGTGGCAAAGCGGGTGATTTCGCGCAGGAGATCGAGGGCCAACCCTCGGCCATAACCCTGGTAAGCCAGGGTACTATCCGCATAGCGATCGCACAAAACGATGCGGCCGGCGGCCAGATTCGGCCGAATCACTTCTGCCACCAATTGCGCCCGCGACGCTGAATAGAGCAGAATCTCGGCGGTGGGCATCATGGCCGTGTTCTGTACATCATGCAAACAGGCGCGAATCTGATCGCCGATACGCGTGCCGCCCGGCTCGCGCGTGCGCACCACCGGCCGCCCTTGCGCCTCTAGATACGCGGCCAGCAAAGCCAGTTGTGTCGTCTTACCGCTGCCGTCGGGCCCTTCAAACGTGATAAACATAGGGTTGATACGTGGGTTCGCCAGACTGGTTAAAGTTGATAATAGGCGCGCAGGCAACGTTGCGCCGCGCTGTCGAGTCGCGCCGCCATACGCGCCAGGGGTTGTCGGAGATACGGCCAATCAGTGATCGGCTGCGCCCATAGGTCCCGCCAGGTTTCAGGCCGGGCGCGCAACGGACGCAACCAGATATCGAGACGCGGCAACCAAAACAGCACAAAGTGCAGGCAGCGCGCCGCCGGCAACGCGCGTCGGATGGCTCGCATGTTACCGCGCGGCCCTAATTCGGCCGAAAGCCGCAACAAATAGCTATCCACCAATTGCTCTTCCACCCCCCACCAGTTCTCACTCTCACGGCTGAAATCAGCCCCGGGCGCGTGTTCCGCCAGCGATTCCAGATAGGCCGCCAGATCACACACACCCGGCCCCCAGGCGGCGCGCCCCCAATGCTCCAGCCGACGGAGATGGTACGGGCTGACGCGCCAGTTTTCTAGCCGTGGCGCGCCGTGCAAAAGGGTCATGGGCAACTCACGCAGCGGATGTAACATGGGTAACGGATCGTCGAGAAGATCCGCGATGGCATTCAGGCTGCTGCCTTCCAGAACGCCCGGCCAGCCACCCAGGCGCTGTAAAGTTGCCAAGCCGGCCCCGGCGCGTCGAAACCCGCCGGCGAGCAAGCCGGCGTTGACGAGCGCGTGCAGGGATAACCCTTCGGGCGCGCTCTGCTGCCACGGACGCGCCAGGCCGGGTAATGGGCCCGTCCCTAGACGCAGGGGCAGCCAATCATAATCTAGCCATTCCCGATCGAGGCTCCAGAAGATGCTGTGCATGTAGGCCAGGTCCATGACGGCGGCGTCGGCGTCGCGCAAGGCCCAATGCGCCGGCGCAGCGCCGGACGGCAATTCTTCTAGCACCACCCAGCCCTTATCCGGCCCGACGTGGCTAAACCAACACGCCGGGGTGACAAAGGCCAGGCGAAAAGCGACGGAGCGGTAGAATTCCGCCTCCAGGGGGGTGACGCGGCAACCCAAAACGGCGATAGGCTCGGCATGGTCGGCTAAGGTCAGGGTGTAGCGGGTACAGTGCGGGGCGAGAAATTCGGCCGAAACCGCTTCCACCCGCACATCCGGCGCTTCCAAGCGTTCCGCCAACAACGCCGTCCAGGCCGTTGCCAGCGGCGTTTGTAACTCGTTCACCTGCAAATCTGATTGACGCATAGGCTCCATTGTAAAGGGGAACAGATTCATCAACAAATCGCCCTGCCGGCAACCCGCCCCAGGCATCCTGGGAAGCGCCGGAAGTCTTTCACCCGACACTCAGATGTCAACCTTTCACCGCCTCAGCTGTGGGCAGTTATCAGCGCTGCCAACGGACGCCAGGCCGTCCTTGTGTTTAACCCGCTTCTTTAGAAGTGCGCGTTTGTCCGCGCTCTTTTTTCTCAGACCGGCGCGGCGCGAACCATTTACGCCGCGCCATGCTCCTTCCGCCAAACCTGCCGGCCATGGCGAACTCCGCGCAGCCGGTCAAGTTCATGCGACGAACCCTTCCCCCTTATTGTATAATGGCAACATGATTCTGATTCTGACCCACGAAAACAGCGATTTCGACTCGGTAGCTTCCCAATGGGCAACCCGTCGGCTGCATCCGGAAGCCACGCCGTTGCTTTCGCGTCGGGTAAATCGCAATGTCCATCAATATCTCACTCTCTATTGGGGCGCTTTCGAGTTTATGGCGGCCGACGATTGGCGGCGACGGCATGTGGCTCAAGTATTCCTGGTTGACACCCAGGCGTTGCCCAATCTGCGCGGCTTGCGCGACGACGCGCCGGTCATGGTCATTGACCACCACGCCGGTCAGGCTCAGAAAAGCGGCTGGCGTTACTATGTCGAGGCGGTGGGGGCCACCACAACCTTGCTGGTGGAACAGATCGAGGCGCAGGGCCTGGCGATTACGCCGGAAGAAGCCACGCTATTCATGCTGGGCATCTATGAAGACAGCGGCAATCTGACCTATGACGCCGTCACTGCGCGGGATGTGCGGGCGGCAGCCTGGTTATTGGATCAGGGGGCGGTGTTGCCCACGGTGCGCCGTTTTCTGCAAATCCCGCTCACGCCGCCGCAGCAGGAGCTATACGCCAGGTTGCAAGCGCATGCCGAGTGGATCAACGTGGAGGGACATGCCATCTTGTTGGCCGCGACGCCTGGCCCGGAAAACTTTGACGATGAGATTTCGGCGGTAGCCACCCGTTTGCGGGATGCGCTTGTGCCGTCGGCGATGGTGTTGCTGGTGCAAATGCCTTATCGCACGCATCTGGTGGCGCGCAGCGCTACAGACAGCATTGACGTGTCGGTGATCGCCCGCGCTTTGGGGGGCGGCGGGCATAGCCGGGCAGCGGCGGCGACCGTGCATTCCGATGACCTGGGCGGCTTGCGCCAGAAGGTGTTGGCGTTGTTGCCGCAATCGATCCAACCCACGACCCGCGTGAGCGACTTAATGTCCCATCTGGTGAAGACAGTGCCGATGAGCGCGACGGTGGCCGAAGCGGCCGTGGAGATGCAGCGGTACGGCCATGAGGGCTACCCGGTGGTGGATGAAAACGGCCAGGTGGTGGGGCTGCTGACACGCCAGGCGGTGGATCGCAGCCTCAACCATAAGCTCGGCCATGTGCCGGTCAAGCAAGTGATGCGGGATGGTCAGGTGACGGTGCGGCCGACCGATTCGGCTTATCAAGTGCAATCTTTAATGTTGAGCGAGGGTTGGGGTCAGATACCGGTAGCCGATGAGGCGGGGCAGTTGGTGGGGATTGTGACGCGCACGGATATCTTGCGCTTGTTGACGCGACCGCCCCAGGATTCGGCCGAATCCAATCTGCAAACCCTCCTCGCCGCCGCCCTTCCCCCTAGCCTCTGGCGCATGGTCAAACGCATCAGCCATGTGGCCGGCGAGCTGAACATGCCCCTATATTTTGTCGGCGGCCTGGTGCGCGATGTTCTGCTTGGTTTGCCCGCCACCGATCTGGATATGGTGGCAGAAGGAGACGCCATCACCCTGGCGCGCACGCTCGCCCGTCAATACGCGGGCGACACCCGCACCCATGCCCGCTTCGGCACCGCCAAATGGCTGCTCAATCCCGACGTTTGGCGCGCTATCTGGGACGGGACCGCGCCGCCGCCAGAACCGTCGCTGCCTGAATCCATTGACTTTGTCACTGCCCGCACCGAGTTCTATACCGAACCAACCGTCTTGCCTACCGTCCAACAAAGCTCGATTAAGCTCGACTTGCATCGGCGCGACTTTACGATCAATACCCTGGCTATCCGGCTGGATGGGGCGCATCTGGGCGAATTGCTAGATTTCTACGGCGGGCGTCGCGATTTGCAACAAGGCGTCATCCGGGTGCTGCACAGTTTGAGCTTTGTGGAAGACCCGACGCGCATCTTGCGGGCGGTGCGCTTCGAGCAACGGCTGCGTTTTCAAATTGCGCCGCGCACATTGGAATTGTTACGAAATTCGGCCGATTTGCTCCAACAAATCACCGGCCCCCGTATCCGCCATGAGCTCGAACTCTGCCTGGCCGAGCCGCAACCGGCGCGCATTCTACACCGGCTGGCCGAGCTAGACATCCTGCCGCATGTATGCCAGGGCCTAACCTGGCCGGCTGAGGCTGCCGCCGCTTTTGAACGGCTGCCGGCGTTGCTGCAAGACCCGGCTTGGGCTCAGGCCCATCGCGATGACACCCCCGCGCCGCTCTATTTTTTCCTCTGGTTGACGCCCCATTCGGCCGAAATTCAGACCGCCCTGATGGATCGCCTGCGTGTGCGCAAGACAACCCGCGCCGATATGCAGTTGATCGGTCAACTGCGTCAGATAGTGGCCGGTTTCACTGCGGCAACGTCCGCCGCCGACGTTGTGCGGCAACTGCGCGCCTTTGCCGCCCATCCGCGCGCCCTGTTGGCCGTGCGCGCATTCACGCCGGAGACGGACGCCGCCTACCAACTTGACCACTATCAACGAGAGTGGCGGCACGTCCGCAGCCAGATTGACGGTCATGACCTGCGTGAATTGGGCCTAAAACCAGGGCCGATCTTCCAGGTCATCCTCGAAACGCTATTGACCGCCCGGCTGGATGGACATATCCAAACCGCGGCCGAGGAGCGGGCGTTGCTACGAAAATTGTTAGCTGAGCTGGAAACCGACCGAGGCCCCGCCTGATGACGCGGCGGGACCTCGGTTAGTCGGGTGCGGCCATTAGGCGGGGAAATACTTGGGGTCGTAGGAGCCGATTAGCCGCACATAGTTGGCGCGCTCGAAGGCGGCCGGCGCAGCGCAGTTGATCTGGCTCAAGCTGCCGTGTAGTTGCGACAGCGACTCATAGTCATGTTCAAGCAACCATTGGCGCACTTCGTCTAGAACGTCGCCGATGCGTCCGACGCCATTCTTGAGCAATTCTGAGGCCATCATGGTCACGGCGGCGCCGGCTGCAACGCCTTTGAGTACATCCTCGCTGGTGTGAACGCCGGTCGTGATCGCCAGGTCGGCGCTAATACGGCCATACAGGATAGCTGTCCAACGCAAGGGAAGACGCAATTCGGCCGAATTGCTCAATACCAAATGCGGCACAACCTCCAAATTCTCCAGGTCCAGGTCGGGCTGGTAGAAGCGGTTGAACAAAACCAACCCATTGGCCCCAGCCTGCGCCAGCCGATTGCTCAAGTTGGCAATGGCGCTGAAGTAGGGATTCATCTTCATGGCCAGCGGGATTTGAATGCTGCTACGCACATCTTTGAGCACATCCAGGTAAATCTGCTCCACTTCGGCCGAAACCAAATCCAGCCGCGTGGGCACATAGTAAATGTTTATCTCCAGCGCATCCGCCCCGGCTTGTTCAATCTCACGCGCATAGCGCGTCCATCCGCCGGTTGATACGCCGTTTAAGCTGGCAATGACGGGAATATCCAACGCCTGTTTGGCCTGTCGGATATAATCCAGATACGCTTCCGGCCCAACCTGGCGATAGGTGGGCGCTTCCGGGAAATAGGACAGCGCTTCGGCGAAGCTTTCTGTGCCCTCGCTGAGATAGCGATCCAGGGTATAACTCTGCCGGTTGATCTCTTCTTCAAACAGAGAGTAAAGCACTACCGCCGCCGCCCCTTCATCCTCCATTTGCCGCAACGTGCTCAAATGCCGCGTCAGAGGGGATGAGGAAGGCACCAGGGGGTTTTTGAGCCTCATGCCTAGATAAGTCGTAGTTAAGTCCATCGTCATCCTCCTTTAGGCGTTATGCGCCAACCGCTCGTAGGTTTGCCAGCGCTGCTGGATGTCTCGTTTCGCCAGTTTGAGCAACGATTCGGCCGCTACCGGGTCGCTCTGCCGCAGCATTTGATAACGCCCTTCCTGATAGATGTACTCTTCCAGGGGCTTGCTTGGCGCTTTGGAATCGAGCTGGAACGGGTTTTTGCCTTCCAGAACCAGTTCGGGGTTATAGCGGAAGAGCGGCCAGCAACCAGATTGCACGGCCGACTGCTGTTGCTGGAGGCCGAATTTCATATCATAGGCGTGGGCGATACAATGGCTATACGCAATGATCAGCGAGGGCCCATCATACGCTTCCGCTTCCAGCATGGCCCGCACCGTCTGCTTGTCGTCTTCACCAAAGGCGACTTGCGCGACATAAACGTTGCCGTAGCTAATTGCCAACAGGCCCAGGTC
>JAYRVN010000289.1:0-2720 GCA_041918535.1 Chloroflexota bacterium | reverse complement strand
GGTTCGATGCGATGCGGCCGGTTGCCGGCCCCTTCGATAGCGCGCATGGCGCCAGCGACATCTTTCAGGCCGTTGCCGGTGTTGAGAACAACAATCCGCTCATCCGGCGCTACCAGATGTTGCGCAACCGCTTTTTGCAGCCCGGCATACGCCGCCGCCCCGGCCGGCTCGGCAAAAACGCCGCAGCCTTGCGCCAGGGCCGGCATGGCCGCCAAAATCTGGTCGTCGGTGACGGTGATATAAGCGCCGCCCGTCTCCGTGACGGCCGCCAGCGCCTTGAGACGGTCACGCGGCAGGCCGGCGCTAATGCTATCGGCCAGGGTGTGGGCCTGGATGGGGGGCTTGGTCAGCACATCCTCATGTCGCTCCCAGGCTTCAGCCAGATAGTTGCTGCCCGCCGCCTGGACGCCGTACAGGCGCGGCATGTGGTCAATCCAGCCCAGGGCCAGCAAGTCCTTCAGCCCTTTGTGCAGGCCGCCAATGATGCAGCCGTCGCCGACGCTGACAAAGATGGCATCCGGCGCGCGCCAGTCAAGCTGCTCGCAGATTTCCAGGCTGGCGGTCTTTTTGCCCTCGGTCATGTAGGGGTTATAGGCGGTGTTGCGATTGTACCAGCCGAAATGGTCGGCAGCCTGCAAGCACACATCGAAGGCGTCGTCGTAGGAGCCACGCACCAGCAGCACTTGCGCGCCGTAGATCAACAATTGGGCGATCTTGGCGGGCGGGGCGCTTTCCGGCACAAAGATGACGGTGGGTTGTTGCATACTGGCGCATAAGCCGGCGAGGGCGGCGGCGGCATTGCCGGTGCTGGCGGTGGTGATAACAGCCGCGCCTTTCTCGCGTCCTTTGACGACGGCGATGGCGCTGGCGCGATCCTTGAAGGAGGCGGTGGGGTTGCGCCCGTCATCTTTCACCCAGACATGGCGCAGGCCCAAGGCAGCGGCCAGACGCGGAGCGGGATAGAGGGGGGTCCAACCGACGGCGAGGGGGGGAATAGCGGATTCGGCCGAAATCGGCAACAATGCCCGATAGCGCCAGATAGACCACTCGCGACTCGCGGCCAACCGATCCCGGTCCACTGCCGCGCCTATCGCCGCATAATCGTAGACGACATCCAGAATGCCTTCGCGCCCGTGATGCGGGCAAACATAATCCACTTCATCCGGCGCATACGTCGCGCCGCACACAAGACAGCGCAAGTGCAATACGTGTTCCATAAGTCTGGCTCCATCGGGCGGGCTGCCGGAGTCGTTGCCTATCGCAGCCCGCCCGCTATGCCCCTTTTCTATTGCATCGTCAAAGCCATGACGGCTTTCTGCGCGTGCAAACGATTCTCAGCCTCATCAAAGACCACCGAATGCGGGCCGTCCAGTACGGCGCTGGTCACTTCAACATCGCGATCAGCCGGCAAGGGATGCATGTAAATGACATCGTCCTGACCCAAGGCCAACCGCCGCTCATCCATGATCCAATCCTTGTACTGGTCTTGCAGTTTCTTGCCTTCGACGGCATCGCTCGTGGTCATGAGCGGCCCCCAGGATTTGGCATAGATGATGTCGGCATCCCGGCAAGCTTCATCCATATCATGCACCACGTCAAAGCCGGTCTTGTACTTGCGCGCCTGCTCACGCGCCTGATCCATGATGTCGGGCATGAGCGAGAACTCCGGCGGGTAAGCCAGCGTGATGTCCACGCCGAAACGGGGCATCTGGAGGATAAGGGATTGCGGCACGGAGATGGGTTTCAAATAGGACGAGGCATAGGCCCACGACACAACCATTTTCCGGCGGCGCAAGTTGCGTCCTTTCTTTTCCATGATGGTCATCAGGTCGGCCAGGCATTGGTGCGGGTGGTAGATGTCGCACTGCATGTTGAGTAGCGGCACGCGTGAGGCCTGGGCGACGAAGTTGAGATAGCGATTGCCGACGCCCCATTCCACATGACGAATGGCAATGCCGTCAAAATATCGGCCGAAAATCTCCCCCATCTCCTTCTCTGTGTCCCCATGCGCCACCTGCGTCGTGCGGCTCTCGATAAAAGCCGCATGTCCACCTAGCTGCGCCATGCCCGCCTCAAACGAGCCGCGCGTGCGCGTGCTGGAGAAGAAGAACAGCATCGCCAACACCTTGTCGCGCAAGTACGCATGGGGCACGCCCATCGCCCGCTTCATTTTCAGGTCAAAAGCCACATCCAACACCGTCTCGACCTCCTCTTTGGAGAAATCGAGATCGCCGATGAAATCACGTCCACGTAAACCGGTTTGCATCTCAGACTCCTTTATTCCCGCGCGCCTAACACCAGCGCTATCAACGCCATGCGCATGACCACGCCGTAGAACGCTTCCTGCCAATAACGCGACCAACGGGTGATGTCCACATCCGCCGGGATTTCATCCATGCGCGGCAATGAATGCAAGAGAATCGCGTCTGATTTGGCCTTTGTCGCCAGCAAATCACGCGTGATCTTATAGTTGGCCGGCGTCAAACCAACCTCTGCGCCACGCTCATCGCGTGACTTGGTATAGTCCGGCTGCACCACCGGCTCCACCAAGATCACATCCGCCTCGCCAATAGCCTGTTCGACATGCTCAACTTCGCGGAAATTGAGGTTGAATTGGCGTAATTCAGTCTTGAACTCTTCCGTCAGGGACATGTCGGGCGGAGAAACAAAGGTGATAGGGCAATCAAATTGCGTCAGGCCGTATGCCAGGGAGTGCATCG
>JAYRVN010000288.1:0-14044 GCA_041918535.1 Chloroflexota bacterium | reverse complement strand
TTCAACGCAGCCTGGAGAAGATCGCGATCGGCCGAACCACCATCGTCATCGCCCATCGCTTGAGTACGGTGCGTAATGCTGACCTCATCTACGTTCTCGAAGGTGGACAGTTGTGTGAACAGGGACGTCACGAAGACCTGCTGACCCATGCGGGAACCTATGCCGACCTCTGGCGTATTCAGACCGGCGAAAAGGCGCCCAACAAACGTCAGGCAGAGTCAATTGACGGTCGCGGCTGCCAGCGCAATGGGGCGGCCACGGCGCTTATGCCGGCAAGCGTTGCCGCCGAGCCCGGGCCTTTCGCCGAATCGGCCGATTAGGCGGAAAAGACCGGGCGGCGTCTGAGTAACCTGTGAGGAGGGATTTTTGTGAACTACGCGGACTATCGGCACATACTTTTTGAGCGGCGCGCGCCGCATATCCTCTGGCTGACGCTCAACCGGCCGGAGGTGTTGAACGCGGCCGATGCTCGCCTGCACACAGAATTGGTGGAAGTGTGGGCCACGCTTGACCGCGACCCGGATGTGCATGTAGCGGTGGTTACCGGGGCGGGGCGCGCCTTTTCTGCCGGCGGCGATCTTAAGCTGGTGGAGAATGCGCACGGCAATTATGCAGAGGTCTTGCGTATTCTCGATGAGGCGCGTGACCTGGTGTACAACATTTTGCATTGCAGCAAACCCATCGTAGCCGCCATTAACGGCCCGGCGGTGGGGGCGGGTCTGGTAGTGGCGCTGCTGGCCGACATCAGCATTGCCGCCGAGAGCGCCCGGTTGGCGGATGGGCATGTGCGTATGGGTGTGGCCGCCGGTGATCACGCCGCCATTCTCTGGCCGCTCCTGTGCGGCATGGCTAAAGCCAAGTATTATCTGATGACCAGCGATTTCGTCAGCGGCCGTGAAGCCGAGCGTTTAGGTCTGGTCAGTTTGTGTGTGCCGGATGCCGAGCTGTTGGATAAGGCGATGGCTGTGGCGACTGACCTGGCGAACGGGCCGCGCCACGCTATCAAATTCACCAAGCGGGCCTTGAACCAGTGGTTGCTGAATGCCGGGCCGATCTTCGACCACTCGTTGGCCTTGGAAATGTTAAACTTCTTCGGCGAAGATATGCCGGCGGGCGTCGAAGGTTTGCGCGCGCGTCGCCCCGTCGCTTTTCCATCGAGTCGCCGGGATCAGCCGGCCGACTAATGTCCGCTGCGCGCCCCGGTCTATTATCGGTGGAATTGCGTGGCGGGGCGATGCTTCAGTCAATTTAAGGAGGATAGGATGGACCTGGGCTTAGAGAACAAGATTGCTCTGGTAAGCGGCGCGACGGCCGGTTTGGGCTTTGCGGCGGCGCAGGCTTTGCTGGCGGAAGGGGCGCGGGTGGTGATTTGCGGCCGGGATGATGGGCGGTTGCAAACGGCGGTGAAGGCGCTCGATTCGGCACGGGTGTTGGGGTTGCGGGCGGATGTGACGGATTCGGCCGAAATTGTTCATCTACTTGACCAGGCCGTCGCCTGGCAGGGCGGCCTGGATATCCTCATCACCAATGCCGGCGGGCCGCCGGCCGGTTCCTTTGAAACCACCGACGCGGCCGCCTGGGAACGCGGCTTACGCCTGACACTCTTGAGCGCGGTAGAACTGATCCGCGCCGCCCTGCCCGCCTTGCGCCGCAGTGCGGCCCCTGCTATCCTGACCATCACCAGCATCTCGGTCCGGCAACCCATTGACGGCTTGTTGTTATCCAATGCCATTCGCCCGGCGGTGGTGGGTTTGACCAAGAGCCTGGCGCTGGAATTGGGGCCGGCGGGCATTCGTGTGAACTCTATCCTGCCCGGCTGGACGCGCACCGAGCGCGTGGATTACTTGCTCAATCAGCGCGCCCAGGCCAACGGCACGGATTACGCCACGGAGATGCAGAAAATCACGGATGCGACAGCGCTGAAACGCATGGCTGAACCGCAAGAATTCGGCCGAATCGCTGCCTTTCTCTGTTCACCGGCCGCCGGCTATATCACGGGGACGATGCTGCCAGTGGACGGGGGTTATTACCGAGGATTGCTCTAATGGGATTTCATAGCGGCGGCTGGTTCGCCTTCATTCAGCAAGACAAACAAGACAAATCGCGCCTCACCACCGCTCTGCTGCGGCGCGTTTGGCAATACGCATTGCCCTACCGAGCGCCTGTTGCCGGTCTGATCGTCACCATTTTTCTCAGCTCCGGCCTTTCCTTGCTCACCCCCTTGCTCTTTCGCGATCTGATTGACAACGCCTTGCCCAATAAAGACGGCGGGCGTCTGAATTGGCTGGCGTTAGGCATGATCGCTGTGCCCTTGCTGGATGGCCTGGTGGGCGTCTGGCAGCGCCAATTGAGCGCCCTGGTGGGCGAGGGCATCATTTTTGACCTACGCCGCGGATTGTATGAGCATCTCCAGCGCATGTCCTTGCGCTTTTTCACCCAGACGCGCACCGGCGAACTCATGTCCCGCCTCAACAACGATGTCATCGGCGCGCAACGCGCCGTCACCAGCACCGTCGTCACCATCGCCTCCAATGTCGTCTCGCTCGTCTCCACCCTGGCGATCATGATCGCCCTGGAGTGGCGCTTGACGACGCTCTCGTTGATTGTTTTCCCCATCTTTTTGCTCTCGGCGCGTCGGGTTGGCCGTATCTTGCGTGATCTGCGCCGTGAATCCATGGTGATGAACGCCGAAATGAACGCCGTCATGAGCGAAACGCTCAATGTCAGCGGCGCTCTGCTGGTCAAACTATTCGGCCGCGAGGTGTATGAAAGCGGCCGCTTCAGCCGTTTCGCCGATGCCGTACGCAGCAACGGCGTGCGAACGGCCGTGGTGTCGCGTTGGTTCATGCTGGCTCTGAGCATCGGCAGCGCCGTCGGCACAGCTTTGATCTTCTGGTTGGGCGGGCGTTTCGTGCTGGCCGGGGAATTCACCGCCGGCACAATCGTCGCCTTTGGCTCATATTTGGCCCAACTGTATGGCCCGTTAACCTCGTTGACCAATGCGCCGGTGGATTTTGTCCAGAGTATGGTCAGTTTTGAGCGCGTGTTTGAAGTCCTGGACATTCCCACCGAGATCGCCGAAAAGGAAAATGCGGTCTCATTGCCGGTCCTTAGCGGCCAGGTGATGTTTGAGAATGTTTCTTTTAGCTACACAGATAAAGAAGTAGTTGGTCTGCCGGAAGTAGAACGCTTCACCTGGGGCGCCAACCCGACGCTGGTCAAGCGCGGCAAGGCGCGTTTGGGCGAGAATGGCGCGGAGGACGAGCCGGTAGACGCCACAGAGTTTGAGCCGGCTCGACGCAACGCCCTGGAACACGTCAGTTTCACCATCGAGCCGGGCCAATTGGTGGCGCTGGTCGGCCCTAGCGGGGCGGGCAAGACGACCATCACCTACTTGTTGCCGCGCCTGTATGATGTCACCGATGGGCGGGTGTGTGTGGACGGTCGTGATATTCGGGATGTGACGTTGGATTCGCTCGCCCTGAATATCGGCATGGTCACGCAAGAAACCTATCTGTTTTACGACACCATCAAGGCCAATTTGCTCTATGCCCGCCCGGAGGCCACGGACGCGGAGATTGTGGCGGCGGCCAAAGCGGCTAATATCTATGACTTTATTATGGGGTTGCCCGACCGATTTGAGACGGTGGTGGGTGAGCGCGGCTATCGTTTGAGCGGCGGCGAACGCCAGCGGATGGCGATTGCCCGTGTGTTGCTCAAGGACCCGCGTATTTTGGTGCTGGATGAAGCCACATCGAGCCTGGATTCGTTGTCGGAGGCGTTGATTCAGGATGCGCTGGCGCAGGTGATGAAGGGGCGCACGAGTTTGGTGATTGCACACCGGTTATCTACGATACTTTCGGCCGATAAAATTTTGGTTCTAGAGCAAGGCCGCCTGGTTGAGCAAGGTTCCCACGCCGAACTGTTAGCGCGCAACGGTCTCTACGCCACCCTCTACCACACCCAATTCAAACCTGCCGTCGAGCAACTCGCGTAACCAGCCGACATGAACCGGCTTGACAGAAGGGGGATTCGGCCGAAATTAAGGAGTTTCCTAGTAGCCAGGCCGTTTCTTTAGCCCCACCCACTTCCGTGCTAAAATGGAGCCCACTTGAAATTCACGGAGGAAGCAACGCGGTATGGCAAAAAATCAACCCAATTGGGTTCTTATTGGCGGCATCGCCGGCGGTGTCATTGCCCTGGCTTTGGTGGCGCTACTCATCGTATCCAACCTGGGCACGGGCAGCAGTCAGAACATGGCCGACCTGATTGCCGAGCGCACCCAGCAAGCCGAGCTCGGCGCTGCCACAGCCACTCAGGAGGCCTCGAATATTCTCTCCATCGCTGATCGTATCCCGGGTGTGGTAGCCAATAATAAACCTCTGGTGCGCGATCACAAGGATGAACTGCACATCCCATTCGGCGACTTGCCTCCCGATGGCGGCGTCCATAATTCGGTCTGGCAGAACTGCCGCGCTTATGACAAACCGGTGCGGACGGAGAATGCGGTGCATTCCCTGGAGCATGGGGCGGTTTGGATCACTTACCAACCAGACTTGCCGTCAAATCAAGTGGCGATCCTGGATCGATTCGCCGGCCCAAGTCAATATGTCTTGGTGAGCCCTTTCCCCGGTTTGCGTAGTCCGGTGGTGTTGACGGCCTGGGGGTATCAACTTGAAGTGGATTCGGCCGATGACGCCCGCGTGAAGAGCTTCATCCAAACCTTCGCGCAAGGCCCACAGACGCCTGAGCCGGGCGCCAGTTGCACCGGCGGCAAAGGTGTAGCCGACGGCTGAAAATCAGTCAAAATTCCCATCGCATGAAGGTAACAATATGAAACCAGTAAAAGCACCACCCAAATCGGGTGGAACCAATTGGATACTCATCGGCGGCATCGTTGGCGTGGGGGCGATCCTTTTGATCGCGTTGCTTCTATACAGCACGACGTCGGGCGGAGGAAGCATCAATCCACGCGATGCGGCCACCCAAACGGCTGAATCCCGCCTCTCCCTCGGCGAGCTTGGTCAACAACTGGCCACTTATTGCGAAGATAACCCACAGCGTTGCTTTGCCAAAGGCTCCGAGACGGCCCCTGTCACCATCTTTGAGTTCTCTGACTATGGTTGCGGCCATTGTCGCGACTTCAATCTGGACGGTGGGGCGGACACCATTGATACCCAATATGTTAAGGCCGGCCAGGTACGCTGGGTTAACGTCCCCTTTGCCTTGCGCTCGGAGACGCTCCCGGCGGCGGCTTCGGCCATGTGCGCGGGCGAGCAGGGCAAGCTGTTTGAATATCACAAAGTGTTGTTTTCCCAGCAGACGGAAGCGCAGGGATTGGCTCGCGAAGGGTTCGTTAAGGCTGCTACAACGGTGGGCCTGGACTTGAATGCCTTCGAGCGTTGTTTAGATGCCAACAAACATGTGGCGGATGTGAACGGCAACATGACCCTGGCGAATCAGGCCGGGTTGGAAGGCACACCAACGTTCTTTGTGAACGGTCAGAAGCTGGCCGGCAACAACTTGGCCGGCTTGCAGCAACTGATCAACGCCGAGTTAGCCCAGTAGTCAACAAAATGGGCGGAAACGAGTTTCCGCCCATTTTCTCATCCAACCTATCCTTTCCTTCTCTCAAACCGTATGAACACGCACAATTGGCAAATACGCTTTATCCAACTGCTCAGCGTAGCCGGCATGCTGGTGGCCTTCTACTTGAATCTGTTCCATTCCGGCAAGCTGGTCTCCATTTGCAAGGCCAGCGGGTGGGAGGATTGCGGCAAGGTCAGCGGCCCCGGCGCGCCCTATGCCAGTATCGGCCCCATTCCCGTTGCGCTGATTGGCTTGGTCGGTTATGCGATTATTTTCCTGGTGATCTGGGCGCGTGATTGGTGGCCGGCGCTAGATGGGTCCTTGCGCGAGATTTTGTTGGGGCTGAGCGGTTTTGCTTTGCTCCTGACTTTGGGGCTGACCGCGCTGGAACTGTTTGTAATCCACGCCTTCTGCCGTTACTGTCTCGTTTCGGCCGTTATCGTGTTGGTCATATTTGGCCTGGCGGTTAGTTTCGCCCGCGCCCCGCGCGCGGACGCGGCCGCCCAGGAATAATCTCCTCTTTGTCCTCAGCGCTGACCTGATCCGGCGTCTGCGCAGCGTCCGGCGGCACATCCATATTATCCAGCCATTCGCTGACCACCTGAATCCCTAGCACCGGGGCGTAAATGTTGCGCGTCGTGGAAATATCCGCATGGCCCAGAAACTCCTGCACCACTTCGATAGGCATCCCTTCGCGCAACAATTGTGTGGCCCGATAATGCCGAAAATCATGTGCGGAGATGCTTTCGTGCAGGCCCAGGGCTTTGACGGCGCGTTTGATGCTGTTGTGGGCTGAGGTGGTGGAGAGGCGGGCGCTCCGCGCATTCCGGCTATGCGAGACGAGTAGGGCCGGGTTGCTGTCGGTGCGCTCGGCCAGGTAGGCGCGGATGCTCTGGCGGGCGTAGTCACGCAGATGCAAGGTGCGTGATTTGTTGCCTTTGCCGGTGACGACGGCGTAACGGGCATTGCCATTGTCCACATTGCGCCGGTTAAGCGAAACCACTTCGCTGATGCGCGCTGCGGTGGAATAGAGGATGTGCACTAGCGCCCGGTCACGCAGTAAAGAGAGCCGCCGATTGTATTCGTCGTTGGCGGAGGGTAGCGGCAACTCATCGTAGTAAGCCACTATTTTGGGAATCATCTGACGGGCCTGGTCGAGATCAATGACGGTTTCCGCCTGGTTGCGCTCCACCTGGCGGCGCGCCAGCCGTTGTTGAAGCTTGCCCAGTTGAATGCCGGGCGGTAAGTGGTCGCGCCCGTCAAGAAAGGTGAGATAGCCGACGACGGCGGCCAGATACGTGGTGACGGTGGCGCGGGAGCGGTTGGCGATGAGCCAGGCGCGAAAGTCGAGAATGACGGGGGTGATCAGGCGCGCCGGGTCGAGGGGCCAGGGGTCTTCCAGAGTGTAGCCGCATTCGCCGAAGTGTTGCAGCCAGTCGGCGAACAGACGCAAGCCGCTGCGATAGGTGGTTTCGGTTTTGAAGCTTTGTGCGCCGGCTTCCAGGAGAAAGGTTTCTTGATCAAGCCAGGTTGGCTCGGGGGGAATCGGCCGATTTGAGATCGCCAGAAAGTGCTCACGTATTTTGCGGGTCATCCTCACCATCATAGCGCAGAAGCCCCGTCGCGCCAATTCGCGGCTGCGGGCGCTGCCATCACATCATGGGCCGGCTACCGGCGCGTCACACGCGTCGCGCGTGGATTGAGAAACGCGTTGAGACCATCGCCTAACAGATTCCAGCTGACGCTGAACAAAATCAACGCCAGCGAAACCGGCACAAACGTCCACCAGTAGGTCAGCGGGTTGCCGCCTACGCCCAGAATATAATCCTTCGAGGCAACCAGCATGATACCCCACGCCACATTGCCGCCGATGCCGATAAACGTGAAAGCCGAGGCCAAAATCACCAGCCCGCCCACATCGCGCGCCGCCAACACAATGACTGGCGCCAGCGCATTGGGCAGCACATGGCGAAAGATCACCCGCAGCCTCCCGGCGCCTAGCGCTTGAGCCGCCATCACATAATCTTCATGTTTGAGCCGGCTCACCAACGTGTTGACCAGACGGGCGTAAGGCATCCACGCAAACAAGACAATCGCCATCGAGACCGGGTCCAGCTCGGTGCGTCGCAGAAACTGTTCCCACGGCGTGAAGACAAAATCGGGTGTCGCGGACCACGGGCTGTAGATGTTGGCGAACCACATCCGGTCAAAAATCCACACCGCTGCGATGACCGGAAAGGCGAGAAAGGCGTCGGTGAGGGGCATGAGCAGACTGTTGACCCAGCCGCCTAGGTAGCCGCTGATCAAGCCGATGAAGACGCCGATGGCGGCGGTGGGCAGCGTGACGGTCAGGCCAAAGCGCAGCGCCGAGCGCGCCCCCCAGATGACCGTGTAGTAGACATCCCACTGGTAGGCGATTTGCTGCCCCGGTTGGATGCCGAAGCGGGGCAGGCGCGGTATCTGGGCGACTGTGCCGAGGAGCGCCTGCTCATTGGGCGGTTTGGGCGTGCGGTCAATACGCCCGCTGAGATAGCGAAACATACTGGGATTGTTGGGATCGTCGGGCGGCGCCAGCCAGGGCGCGGCCACGGCCACGACGAGGAACAGGCCGACCATCAGGGTGGCCAGTCGGTTGAGCCGGAAGGAGAGAAAACGGCGCAAGCTGCTCACTTGATTTCCTCCTCGCTAATGCGCGGGTCAACCAGCGCCTTGAGCACGTCAAAAAGGATCATAATGGGAATGACGATCAAGACGCTGAAGACGGCGAAGCCGAGCGCCAGGCCGGCATCGGGGACATCCTCCATGCCGCGTGTCACGATCTCAGACAGACCCTTGATGTTGAAGATGATTTCGACGACGAAGGCTCCCGTGATGAGCGAGGCGGCTGACAGGACGCTGCTGGTGAAGGCGGGCAGCATGGCGTTGCGGAAGGCGTGCCGCCAGATGACGAGTCGCTCGGTCAGGCCGCGCGCCCGGGCCGCAATGACATAGTCTTCCTGCTTTTCTTCGATCATGGCGGCGCGGGTGATGCGCCCGAGCGTGGCCCAATGGAGCAGGCCGAGGGTGACGACTGGCAGGGCCAGATGGCGGAAAGCGTCGAGCGTGACATCCAGGCGGCCATTGAGCAGGCCGTCGAGGGTGATGAAGCCGGTGTAGCTGACGAAGTCAGAGTTTGGCAAGAAGAGGTTCTGGAAGCTGGTGCGGCCGGGCAGGAACCAGTAGAGGCCGACGTAGAAGATCGAGAGGAGGATGATGCCAAGGATGAAAGGGGGCAGGGCAGTGGCAATGAAGGCCAGCGCACGAAAGATGTGGTCGCTGAAGCGGAGTTCCCGCCAGCCGGAGATGACCCCGCTGACGAGGCCGAGTGGAACGATGAAGGCAAGGGTGTAGAGGGTTAGCTCGGCGGTGACCAGGGCGCGGCGGCGCAGCAGCGGCAGAACTTCGCTGTTGTAGGTGGGGCTGTAGCCCCAGTCGCCGCGCAGGAGTTCAAGGACCCAACGGCCGTATTGCCGCCAGTACGGGTCGTCGAGGTGATGCTCAGCGATGATCTGGTTGACGATGACGGCCATCCGTTCGGGTGAGATGTAGGAGGGCAGGCGCGGCGGGAAGTAGAGCGAAGCGCGTTCTTCGGGCGCCGACAGCATAACGATGCCGTAGAGGGCGGCCGTGATGACCAGAAGGGTGATGGGGATGGCGGCCAGTCGGCGCAAAAGGAACTTGAGGAAAGCCATAGACGTGATAGCGGGCAACCCCCGCAGGACAAGGTTATGCCTATCTATTGTAGCGCAATTTCGGCCGAATCTGCGCCATTTCAACGGCAGAACCAGGGCAAGCGCCTACAAAGCCGTCAGCCCCTTAAGAAGATAGTCTGGGTACGTGACTGCCTTGAGGCGCTTGCCCTGTACGTCTGGTTAATTCCAGGAACCGCTTCAGCCGGTCGAGTCTTTCCTTGCCAAATCGCTCAATGTCAGGCCATGTCTACATTGGCCGGCGTTCGATATTACGGCCAGGTGACCGGCGCGGTGAGGCGCACATGGTAGCCGCCGCCCGGCATCACCGGGAAATTAATGCCCGTCCCCGTTTGGGGGTAATATTTTTCGTTGGTCTGCGTGGCGTTGTTCCACTGCATCACCCAGCTAACCTTGTTGCTGATGTCGGCGCACAGGGCGGCCGCATCGGTCAGGTTGGTGATGTCGAGCGGGATCATCACCTGATTGGTTCCGGCGACGAAGTTATAGCTGATGCTGCTGGCCGGGGGCACAGCGCCGACCCAGGCGAAGAGGGCGGCGATATTGTTGTTGCCGCGCAGACGCAGGACATCGCCGGTGACGACGGGGAAGTTCGGGCCGGTGTTGTTAATGTAATCTCGGGTGATCCACTTTTGGGTGGTCTTGTCCCATATCTGGATACGGGTTACGCCATTGCCGATGTAACTGCGCACGGAATCGGCCGAAACCACCCCCGCCACCTGCACCGGCAAAGTAACGGTCGCAATCCCCTTTTTCACTAACGGCACATCGAACTTGCCCAGACGATTGGATTCGGCCGAAACCCGACTCACGCCATTCACCGCCCGCACGACATAGTACATCGAGTTCGGCGTCGCGCCGATTACGCCCGCATCCGTATAACTCAGCACACCGTTGGCGCTGCCATAGATCGGCGGCGTCACCGTCGCCAGCAAAGTCGAACCGGCGTCTCCCGGCATGAAGTAGGGCTGACTGCTGCGCCACACCTCATACGCCAGCGTTAACTCCCGGCCGCCGGCCGTATCCGCCGTCACCGGCGGCCAGGCCAATACCACGTTGCTGCCGCTGCGCGCAATCGTCACTTGCGGTGCTGCCGGGGTGTCAATTTCCGCCTGCTCCAGCAAGACCACGCCCCAGTTTGAATTGACCGTTAGCGTCACCTGCCCGCCGCTGACAGTATACGCGCCGCCGTTCAGCGCATCCACCAGGATAGCGCCGTTTGGCAAGTTGTAGGGCGCGCCGTTCAGCCCGCTCAGCGTTGCCGGATGATTGGCGTTCGAACGATTTAACACGATGAGGGCCGTCTGGCTGCCCTCTATCCGGGCAAAACCGTAGAGTTTGTTGGCGTCGTCTACAACAATGCCGTGAAGCACGTCCCCATCTTGTAGGGCGCGGTAACTGTGGCGGATGCTCGCCATTTTGCGCGCATGGTCATAGACCCCGGCTGCTTGAGCCGTGGCGTCGTAACTGTAAGTGCTGCCTGTGGCGTCCGGCCAGGGGAACGGCACGCGGTTATAGGGGTCGTCTTCCCACTTGCCGCCGGCAAACACCGAGTCGTGGTTCAGAGCGATCTCGTCCCCATAGTACAGAGTGGGCGCGCCCGCATAGGTGAAAGAGAAGATCCACCACTCCTTCAGGCGTTGCACGGCGGCGCTATCGTTGTCGTTGTTGATCTTCTTGAGCAGGAAGCGGGCGCGATTGGTGTCGTGCGACCCCTCCAGGTTCATCATCGCCTTCAGCGCCGGGGCGGGGTAATCTTCCCAAATGGAGAGCAGGCGCGCATTGAACTGCGAAGGAGCGAGAGCCGAGATAGCGCCGCTGGCGCTGCTGTTGTTGCTGTCATTATCCTCAAAAACGCTCCCGCCTGTGCAACCCGCCCCCGTACAGCCGGTGAAGAGCCAGCTTAATAAGGCTGAGCGGAAGCGATAGTTCATCACGCTATCCCATTCGTTACCTAATAACCAGGCCGAGGCATCCTGCCACTCCTCGCCCAGAGTCAAGGTGTCCGGGTTGACGGCGCGCACGGCGGCGCGGAAACCTTCCCAATAGTCGTTGGCCGGGTCGCAGGTGAGACCGCAATCCACATCGCCGCCCACATCGAAGCGCCAGCCGTCCGCCCCCTGGTTGACCCAGTACGGGCCGACGGAGTTCAGACCGTTGCTCCAGATCAGGCTGCGCACGGCGGGCAGATTGGCTTGCAGTTTGGGCAGCGAGCCGAAGCCGTACCAGGCTTCATAGGTTTGCGTCCATGCGCCGCCGGGATCGTCGTTGTCGGTGGGGTCGCAGCGGTCGGTGGCGCCGCCGCCGGGGTTGCCAATGTCGGGGATGTAGAACCAGCTGCGGTAGGGCGAAACGGGGCTTTCGCAGCCGCCGCTGCCGTCATCTACGCCCGGCCCGTTCGGGCTGGTGAGGTTGCCGGCGGCGTCGTAGCGGCTGTAGCGGTCGAAGTAGGTGCTGTCGGAGGAGACGTGGTTGAACACGCCGTCGAGGACGACCTTGATGCCGGCGGCTTCGGCCTTGGCGGTGAGTTCCTGGAAGATGGCGAGTGTGCCGAAGTCGGGATCGATGGTGAGGAAATCGGCCGAATCGTACTTATGATTCGACGGCGAGCGGAAAATCGGGTTCAGATACAACACCGTCACGCCCAGGTTCGCGAAGTAGCCGTCGTCAATCTTCTGAATCACGCCGCGCAGGTCGCCGCCGTAGAAATTGTCGCCGTAATAGTTGGGGCAAGAGGGCGAGTAACTGCTGCGCGGGTCGCAGACCGTGTAGTTCCAGTCCGCCTGATTGGAGCGCACAATCGCCCCGCCGGCCCGGTCGTAACTGAAGCGGCCCGCCGCCGGGTTGTTGCTCGGGTCGCCGTCGCGGAAGCGGTCGGGGAAGACCTGATAGACGACGCCGCGCTGCATCCACGACGGCACGCTGAACGCCGCATCGTAGACCGTGATCTGGAAGCTGCGGGAATCGTCGTAGTTGTCGCTCATCGCGCCATAGCCGCCGCCGTAGAACTTGGGATTGTCATCCACATAGAAGTCCTGGTCGGCCGGGCTGCAACCGCCATTGCCGTTGTCGTTCATCTCGAAGAAGTAGTAGAGGATGGTCGGCTGCGCGCCCACGGCCAGATTGACGAACCACCAGTCGTAGGTCACGGGGTCGGCGTCAAAAGCGCCGTCCCAGGCCATGTTGTAGTAAGTCGAGGTGTTGGCCCGGTCGTCCCACACGCGCACGCGGGCGCTGGTGAGGTCGCTCTGGGCCACACGCAGACGCAGCTTGACGGTAGTGCCGGGTGTGGTCGAGCCGACAATGGAACGGTAATCAGGGTTGAACGTGTCGTGCAGGACCTCGTTCCACCAGATATTGCAGTCGGCGGCGGCTTGAACGGCGGCCGGCGCGGCTTGGGTGCCGCGCGCCAGCAGGTCGGCCAGCGCCAGTACCATGGCGGCCAGAGTTATCAGGCTGAGGCGCAAGCGATTGGTGCGGATGGAGAGTGGCATGTATGGCTCCTATGAAGTGTGAAAAGTGCGAATTTCGGCCGAATCGTGTCGGGCATTTCAAACCTTTGCATCCAAGCGTAATTCTATTCCGGGCCGGCCAGAAATCAACGCCCAGACTGCACCAAAACTGCATCATTCCTACGCGGGAAACCGGACAACTGCCGCGCGTCGGATCGCTACCGCTGACACAAGGCCGGACGTAGAATTCTCCCCGATGAGTACACTAATCGCCGGAGTCGTGATCTAACCGGCTCAATCGCCAGGCGGGGCAACAAGGTCAGTTAGAAGTTCGAGGCATTCTGTACTTGATATTTGGCTGGTCTTCAAATCGTGGCAGATGGCTCTGACAGATGAGAGCAACGTCAGGCGCGATGGGTCATCGAAGAGAACCCGTTGCACAATTCTGGTCAGCGAAGCCGGTTTCCAAAGGATGTCAAAATGTAACCTGACAAGGTTCTCCAGGCTGACTAGTTGCCGCAACGTCATCAGGATACTCTTGGTTCGCGCAAGCCACCAATCGGGATTTCCCGAAACCTGAGTTAATCCTCGACGGATCAAGGTTTGAAGATCAGCGCTTTCTAGCACTGCCAGGCCTTCAGGCGGGATCCCCATCGTCAGAAAATGCACGCCAAGTTTTGCTATCGTAAGATTGCGCCCGCTCAATAAGGTCTCGCCGATTATGGCGTCCATGAATTGCACTGTATCGGACGGCAGATTAAATGCTTCCTCCCCTATATCAAGTAGCACAAAGAATTGAAATAGGTTAAGCGCTTCAACATGCACGCGGTTCCAATATAGAAAGCGCCCGATCAATTGACGCTGGATAGAGTCAAGCAACGCCTGCAAATCTACCCGAGTTCTCAGACCTAGCATATCCTGAGCGACTATTAATTTGCCCAAGGACGTGCGCATAAGCAAATCGGACAGATAGTGCGAGTTTTGCAGACAACCAGCTTGATTGAGCGCCAAGAAATCCAACAACGAGGCTGAACGATGGACAGTCGGATACGAGAATAGACATACCGCAATGAACTCAGGTGAGAGCACCGGGACATCGGCTGAGCCAATTGATTCGGAGCGCACATCAGCCAGGGTTTCACTACCGGACACTTTTAAAGATGCGTGTATAAGATTGGTCTGACGGTTATCACTTGGGTATAGTCTCTAGTTCACCAAAAACTGGAGGTCTACCATGAGTGACAACCGTCGTGT
>JAYRVN010000287.1:0-5252 GCA_041918535.1 Chloroflexota bacterium | reverse complement strand
GCCGTGTTGCCAGGAGGTCAGGTATTCCGCCTGCTGAGGCGTCAGCACATCAATCTCGATGCCCATAGACTTGAGTTTGAGGCCGGCGATACGCTGGTCAACTTCCTCCGGCACCACGTATACTTTGTTCTCCAATTCGGCGCGATGTTCCACCAGGTAAAGCGCGGCCAAAGCTTGCCCGGAGAAGCTCATATCCATGACGGAAGCGGGGTGGCCCTCGGCCGCGGCCAAGTTGATCAGGCGGCCTTCACCGAGCAAATTGATCCGGCGACCGTCGCGCAAGGTGTATTGGTCTACAAAGGGGCGCACGCGCGCCGCCGGCCCTACGCTGAGCGATTCCAGGCTGGGGATGTTGATCTCAACATTGAAGTGGCCGGAGTTACAGACCAATGCGCCATCTTTCATGGCCTCAAAGTGATGGTGGTCCAGGACATTGATGTCACCGGTGGCCGTGACGAAAATATCGCCGATGGCGACGGCTTGTTGCATGGGCATGACACGATAGCCATCCATAACGGCTTCGAGGGCTTTGAGCGGGTTAACTTCGGTGATAATGACGTTGCCGCCCAATCCTTTGGCGCGCATAGCGATGCCGCGACTGCACCAGCCATAGCCGGCCACAACGAAGGTTTTGCCGGCGATGAGGTAGTTGGTGGCGCGCACGATGCCGTCTAAAGTGGATTGGCCCGTACCATAGCGGTTATCGAACATGTGCTTGGTTAAAGCGTCATTGGCGGCGATGACGGGGAATTTCAGTTCGCCGTCGGCGGCCATGGCTTTGAGCCGGATGACGCCGGTGGTCGTCTCTTCCGTGCCACCGATCATGTGGGACAGCCAATCGCGCCGTTCTCTGTGCAATACGTTACACAAATCCGCCCCGTCATCCATGATGATGTGGGGCTTGTGATCGAGGACGGCGTTGATGTGGCGGTAGTAAGTTTCGTTGTCTTCGCCCTTAATGGCGTAGACGGGAATTTCGTCATGGGCGACGAGGGCAGCGGCAACATCGTCCTGGGTACTGAGCGGGTTGCTGGCGCAGACGGCAATATCGGCCCCGCCGGCCTGCAGGACGCGCATCAGGTTGGCGGTTTCGGTGGTAACGTGCATACATGCGCCCAGGCGCAACCCGGCCAAGGGTTTTTCTTGGATGAATTGGCGGTGGATGTTCTGCAAGACCGGCATCTCTTGCTTGGCCCATTCGATCCGATGACGGCCGCCGGTGGCCTGGTTGAGGTCTTTGATGTCGAAATCCATGGTGTGAGACTCCTATTGAAGCGTAAAGGTTAACGGTTAAGAGGGATGTGACTGAAAGCGCTATCTAGGAGGGGATCGAGCGCGCCCTGGTCATCGAAGTGTTGGCGGTAGCGGGTCACAAATTCGGCCGAATCGAAGCGATGTCCTTGTGGCCCGAATGACTCCAGCACATAAGTGGCCGCCAACGCCCCCATGCGCCCGCAAATATCCCACGGCAGCCCTAATTGCATCCCGCGCAACAGGCCGGCGCGGAAGGCGTCGCCCGCCCCGGTCGGCTCAACCACCACGCGCGGCGGCACAGCCGGGATGACATATTCGGCGCCATCCACCCGAAGCCAGGCGCCTTTTGGCCCCCGCGTGAGCAATAAACCCTGAGTGTGATCGAGAAGCGATTCGGCCGATAATCCCGTCTTATCCTGAATCAAGCTTAACTCATACTCGTTTACTGTCAGCAAACGGCTGCCCTGTATCCCCTGCAACAACTGCGTGCCGTCAAAGCGCACCGTTTGTTGGCTGGGGTCAAAAATGAAGGCAATCCCCAGGCGGCGACACTCTTCCGGGTATTTCAGCATCGCCGCCGGATCATTAGGCGAAACCATCACCAGGTCAGCCTCCGGCGCATAGGACTCCACCGACAATTGATGTGCGTAAGCCATAGCGCCAGGATAAAAACTGGCAATTTGGTTCTGCACGCGATCCGTGGTGCAGAAAAACGAAGCGCAATATTCGTGCGCAATCTCCACAATGCGGGATGTATCCACCCCATGCCGTTCCAGCCAGGTGCGATACGCCTCGAAATCCTCCCCGACCGTCGCCAGCACCAGTGGAGTTCCCCCCAGCAAGCCCAGCGTGAAGGCAATATTGGCGGCAATGCCGCCCCGCTGCCGCTTCATGGAGTCCACCAGAAAGCTCAAGCTGACGCTCTCCAACGACCCTTCTAAAAACTGGTCGCTAATGATGCCGGGAAAGGACATCAAATAATCATACGCAATAGAGCCGGTCACCACAATTTTCATGCCAAACCTGCCTGTCACGATTTCGGCGCAGCCCCGGCAGCTATCTCGCCTGGCCTGGTTTTCCATACGGGTGAAAGGCCAAGCCGATCGCGCAACATGGTGCGGATCGCCTTGGCCGCGTCAATCGCCTTGATCTTCTTTCCCTCGGCATAGGTGCGCGGATTGTAGCGGATGGGGATTTCATGAATGGCGTGGCCGGCCAGGAGAATCTTGTCCGGCATTTCAAAGTCCAGATTGAAATCCGTCGTCGTCAGATTCAATGCCGTGACCACATCGGCCCGCACCATCTTAGTGGCGGTCGCTACATCCGTCAGGCGACTGCCGAACAGTACATTGGTCAGCCACGTCAGCAGACGGTTGCCTAACAACGTGCGGCGGTATTGGGACTTAGTCTCTCCGCCTAACACCCGTGAACCAAAGACGGCCGCTGCCGCATGTTCAACCGCATAGCGGCAAAAATGCGGGTGATCCTGGGGATCATATTCCATATCAGCGTCTTGGATCAGCATATAATCGCCGCTCATGTGGGCGATGCCGTTGCGGATCGACATGCCTTTGCCCAAATTGCGTTCGTGAAAGATGACCTGAATCTCCGGGTCAGCGATTTGCTGCAAGAGTTCGCGCGTGCCGTCTGTAGAGCAGTTGTCCACCACAATGATCTCGCGTTGCCAGCCGGGGTCAAGCGTCACCGCCTGAGTCCGCCGGATCACCTCCAGAATAGTGGCGCGTTCATTAAAGCAACAGATAATGACGGAGAGTTTCATGGCGCGGAGGAGTTGGGTGGTTGTGTGGTTGGGAAACTGTGTAGCGTCTTCTTTGGGCGACATGTCTGAACGAGTGAACGATTTAACTACTGCCCCCATATTGCGCGAAGAAGTTCTGAAAGGTTGCCAGGATGTAATCGAGGCGGGGTTGGTCGAGGCCGGGGTAGACGCCGATGAAAAAACCGCCGCGCATAATGTCATCGGCCACGCGCAGGTCGCCGACGACGCGCCGGGAGATGCGGGCATAGGCGGGCTGGCGCGTGATATTGCCGGCGAAGATCAGGCGCGTTTCCACGCCATGTTGTTCCAGGTAACGGGTGAGTTCGTGGCGCATGAAGGGGGCCGAAGCGCGCACCAGCATAGGAAAGGCGAACCAGGAGACATCAGCCTTTGGATGCCAGGTGGGCAGCAGCAGAAATTCCTCGTAACGGCGCAAGCCTGCATAGAGATAGGCGAAGTTGGCTTTGCGCCGAGCGATAAAATCAGGTAGTTTTGCCAATTGCGCCACGCCCATCGCTGCCTGGGGATCGGTGATCTTCAGGTTGTAGCCGATCTCCGAGTAGAAATATTTGTGATCATAGTAGCCGGGGATGTCGGGCACTTCGCGCTCGAAGCGGATGCCGCACTTGCCGTTGGCGGGGCTATCGTAGCCACACCAGCAGTCGCGCCCCCAGTCACGCACAGCGCGGGCGATCTTGGCGATTTTCGGCCGATTCGTATACACCGCCCCGCCTTCTCCCATCGTAATATGATGCGCCGGGTAGCAACTCAGCGTGCCCATGATGCCGAATGTGCCCAACATTTGCCCATCCCAGCGCGAACCGAGAGCGTCGCAAGTATCCTCGATCAGGTAGAGGTGGTGCCGTTTGACAAAAGCCGTCACGGCGTCCATATCGGCCGAATTCCCCAGCGTATGCGCGAACATCAGCGCGCGTGTGCGCGGCGACCACGCCTCTTCGAGTTGATCCACATTCAAGTTCAAGTCGCCGTAACAACTATCCACAAACACCGGCGTCAGACCGTTCTGGATAATCGGATTAACGGTCGTGGGAAAACTTGTCGCCGGCACGATTACCTCATCGCCCGGCTCCAATGGATCGTCGAGTTGGCGGGAACACAGCGTTGTCATCGCCACCAGGTTGGCCGACGAGCCGGAATTGACCGGCAGCACCTCGCGCACGCCCAGGAATTGGCCCAACTTGTCCTCGAACTCTTGCGCCCACGGCCCGGCCGTCAGCCAAAAATCGAGTACCGCCGAGACCATATTCTGCATTTCCTGCGCATCGAAGACGCGCCCGGCATAATGCACGCGGCTACTCCCTGGGACAAAGGGCTGCTCTTTATGCGCGAGTTCGTAGTATTCAGCAACCTGCGCCAGGATCGACTGGCGCAGGGTTTCAGTCAAGTTCATATAACCACCTGGACGATGGCGTTTACGTGTCAATCAGTTGAATTATAGCACACGGTTGTTCAACTCCAACAATGGCTGCCGGGGCCTCAGGGCATCGGCGTCTCGCCTCCATGAGGTAACCCGGCCGAGTCAGATGAAATGCTTTTAGCCGGCCGTGAAACGGCGTATAATTCGCTAGACTAAACCAAGGAGCCGAGTGATGAAACGAATAGCGGGTATCTTACTGTTGCTGATGCTTGTCGCGGGTGGGAGTTGGTGGGCGGTGCGTTATTTTTCGGCCGAAATCGTCCTCGCCAACCCGCCCTTTGGTTTTGATAATGAGCCATTGATTACCGGGCTCCTCCAGCCCACCGCCATCGCCTTTGCGCCTGATGGCCGCATGTTTATCCTGGAACTCCTCGGCCGCGTCCGCGTAGTGCAACCCGGCCAGACTCAGCCTGACCCCATCGCCGTCTTAAATATCCCGAATGTGGCAGTCGGTATCGGCGACTCAGGCCAGGGAGCCTTGAACATCACCCTTGATCCCAACTTCGCCGCCAATGGCTACATCTATGTTTTCTACACACCCAAAACTCCCCCGCGAGACCGGGTTTCGCGTTTCACCGTGGTCGGCAATTTTGCCAACCCCAACAGTGAGACGGTCATTTATCAAGATGACACCGATCGCGGTACCTGGCATCTGGGCGGCGGCGTCGCGTTTGGCCCTGATGGCAAGCTCTATGTGGCTATTGGCGACCATCATGATGAATCGCCCGGCTCCGAGCATGTCTCGCAACGCCTGAACAGCTTGCGCGGCAAGGTGCTGCG
>JAYRVN010000286.1:0-4504 GCA_041918535.1 Chloroflexota bacterium | reverse complement strand
GGCCCAAAGGTCGCCTGGGCAGGCGGAGACACGGCCGTGGGCGGAGTGAATCGTCCCAGCCATTCCATGACCGGGCCGGCCTGGGTGTAGCGCGTGACAAAGACGGCGCTGCCGGCCGGCGTCCAATCGGCGCTGAGAGGGAGCAGATGGTGTTGCGCGTGCAGACCGTAGGGATAGGGGGTCGCAGCCAGCAGATCAGCCACTTGAATGGCCACCACGGGTCGGGCGGCGCGCAAATTGTCGTTGACCCACTCTTCGGCAAACAGGTGATAGCCCAATTGCGCCGCCAACTCCGCCCCGACGGCATAGGTGTTGCGCGGCGGCGCGATCCAGGCGGGCAGATTGAGCAACAACACCCCTTCGGCGGGGGGACGCCCGCGCATGGCGTCGGCAACTACGGCGACGCCGCTGGTGAGCCGCGCATAGTCCGCCAGGCGGGCGCGCACGAACAAACTGCTGCTGGACAGAATGAAAAACAGGGCCAGGAGGCCGGGGAGTAAACGTCGTGGCTGGTGACCCGCTTGCAGGCGCAGCGGCGCGGGAGGGATGAGCAAGATGCTCCAGGCTAACGCCAATCCCAGGCTGCCCAGATAGAGCAGACGCGGGCCGTGGAGCAAATAATCGGCCGATAATGGCACCGCTATCAAGGCGGACGCTGCCGCCCACCACCCCCATCCCCAGAGCAATCCACGGGCATCCGAGCGCCCACGCCGAAGGCTCAGACCCAGCGTCAGACTGACGGCAACCAGGCAGAGCAACGTGGCGGAGAGGGCGGGCAGCCGATGCGCCCACCAGACGAACGGATAGGCGGCGGCCTGTCCCAGGTAAAGCAGCTTAGGCCAGGCTGCGATGGCTTCACCGCTCTCCGGCGCGCGCGTGAGCGGCAAGAATTGGTAGGCCATCAGATAAACCATGCCCAGGCCGATAAAGACAAAAGCCGGTCGGCCGACGCGAAACCAGGCGCGCCAGGCGCGGAGGGGCGGGCTAGACGGCAGGTTCAATTGCACGAGCAGCGCGAAGAAGCCAAACAATACGGCCGATTCGTGACTGAGCAGGCTAAGAATGAATAGGCCGCCGACGACCGACCAGCCTAACCCGATCCAACGCCGGGGCCATTCGCCGCGAATGCGGGCGACATATCCATGCAAGCCCAGCAGGATAAGGCCGGCGGTGGCGGGATGGACGTTGTGGCCGTAGACGGCAACAGCTTGATAAGAGAAGGGAAAGGCGGCCAGCAACAGGCCGGCCGCGAGGGCGCGCGCGCGTGAATGCCAGACGCGCCAGACCAGGGCGCCGAGTAGCGCGGCGTTGAGGGCGTGTTGGCCCAGGTTCAAGCCATTGAGCAGCGCGGCCGGATAATAACCCCAGATACGCTGAATGAGAACCAACGGAAGAAAAGTGAGCGGCCGATAGAAGCCGAAAGCTTCGATTGGGGCCCACAGGGTGGTCAGGCTGAGGTTGTCGGCGATGCGGATGTGCAGGAGGGTGTCGTAGATTAGCGGCAGGCGGCGCATCGGCCAATAGAGCCAAAGCGCGAAGGCCGCCGGGAGTAAACAAGCCAGCCACAAACGGAGACGTGCCGCGCGCATAGGAGGACGAGGGCTAGATTCGGCCGAATTCGCGCGCCAGTTGGGCCACAGAGAGATGGATGAGCGTAGGACGACCGTGCGGACAGGTGTGCGGGTTGCGACACTGTTCGAGTTGGCGGATAAGAGCCTCCATTTCGGCCGAAGCCAATACCTGTCCCGCCTTAATCGCTGCCGTCTTACACACCCGTCGGATTAGCCGCGCCTCCAACGCATCCGTCAACGGCTCCTCCCCATTCTCCAACCCTTCCAGCACCGACAATATCGCTTGCGCCGGGTCCTGGCGCGCCAGGATGGCCGGCACGGAACGCAGCATAAACGCATTCGGCCCGAACGCTTCTATCTGGAAGCCGAGTTCCGCCAACAAAGGCAATTGATCCTCCAGCCAGCCGGCCTGGGAAGCCGTAGCTTGAATCACCGCGCCGGTCACCAAACCCTGCGCCGGAATGGCGTCCGCCAGACGCGCCGCCATGAACTGTTCGTACAGCACCCGTTCATGCGCGGCGTGCTGATCGATCAGGAATAAGCCGTCCGGCCCCTCGGTGATGATGTACGCCGCGCCAACCTGTCCAATGACGCGCATGATGGGCAACCCCTGGCCGCCGAGCGCACGGGCAGCCGGGCGCGGCGCGGGCGGCGACTCCGGCCATGCCATCGGCGCGCGAGGCAGGTCAAGCGCCAGTTGCGTGTCGTCCAGGTCATCGTCGGCGGAATGCTGAAACGCTTGCGCGTTCAGCGTGCCGGCCCAGGCCGAGGGCGGCGGTTGTCCCAACGGGCCGGTCGGCCGAATGGGTGTGTCCGCCAGCAAGACCTGACGCACGGCGCGTTGCACCAGGCCAAATAAGAGCTGCGGTTGGCGGAAACGCACCTCCGCTTTGGTCGGGTGGACGTTCACATCCACCTCTTCCGGCGGCAGGCAAATGAACACCAGCGCCAGGGGATAGCGCCCCACCGGCAACAGCGTGTGATAAGCCTGGATGATGGCATAGGTGAGTTGGGTATCGCGGACCGAGCGCCCATTGACGAAGAGCGTCATCTGGTTGCGGTTGGCGCGATGGTGACTGGGGGGGGCAACGTAGCCGGTCAGGTGGTAGCCGGGCGCGCCAGGGTCAGCCAGCGCCAGCGGCATTAGTTGCTGCGCCAGTTCAACCCCGTAGAGCGAGGCGAGAATTTCGGCCGAATTTCCATTCCCGCTGGTTTGAAAAGTAATCCGCCCGTCGTGGCTCAGCCGGAAACGCACCTGCGGGTAAGCCAACGCATACCGGGTGACAAATTCATCAATCAGCCGTTTTTCGCTGGTGACGGATTTGAGGAATTTGAGGCGGGCGGGGGTGTTGTAAAAGAGGTCTTCCACCGCGATCATTGTGCCCTGGGGCGCGCCGACGCTGTCGCGCCGCTGGGTGTGCCCGCCGTCGAGGATCAGCCGCGCCCCGGCAGGAGCGTCGGCGTTACGGGTGACGACGGTGAGACGGCTGACGGCGGCGATGGCGGCCAGCGCTTCGCCGCGAAAACCGAGCGTAGTGATACGGGAGAGGGATTCGGCCGAATCCAACTTCGACGTAGCATGGCGCGCAAAAGCCAACTCCACCTCCCCCGCCGCCATACCTCCCCCATTATCCGACACCTGGATCAACTTCTGCCCCCCCTCCTGTATCTCAATCCCAATCGTGGTCGCCCCCGCATCCAAGCTGTTCTCCACCAACTCCTTCACCACCGAAGCCGGACGCTCTACCACCTCGCCCGCCGCAATTTGGGAAGCCAACTGATCCGGCAATATCTTGATAGCCATAATGCCTTGATTATATCATGCCGCGCGATCAGCGCGGCGCGCGCTAAAACAAAAACAGGATTGCCATAGCGGCAATCCTGTCAGGCTGAGGGACCAGGACTCGAACCTAGACCGGCGGGGCCAGAACCCGTTGTTCTACCATTAAACTATCCCTCAATATGCGGCAATTCTATCACGTCGGTCGGGTCTTGCAAAATGGGCGCAAAACAGCCGCCTGATCGGCGCTTGGGCCGTTTATCAACCTTCCCCCACCCACCCTCTAATAATACGCGCCAGACTCCGTTGTCGCGCCCGGAACTGCCGGCAGGTCAATCGGCGCCGATATCCTGCCTGACCGTCCCGCGTCATCAACGTGACAAAGCCGCCACTTTCATCCCTGTCGAGCCCCCAAAAAGCCTTGACAGACCCCGGCGCCACCTTTATAATGTCCAACATACAGACGCTCATTATTCTCTCATGTTCGCATTCCTTCTTTCAGGAGAACTGCCTATGTGTTCACCCGCTCGTCGTCAAACCCAGTTCATCCCAGTGGGAGCAGCCACGACCAGCTTCGCCTACGACGCCGACGCAGCCCATCACCAGCCTGGGCTACACCGGCCACCGCCACAACAACCAGGGCAGCGGCACCCAGGACATTGGCCTTATCTACATGAACGCCCGCTACTACCTGCCCCACCTGGGCCGCTTCCTCAGCCCCGACACCCTCGTCCCCGACCCCGCCGACCCGCAGGCCTTCAACCGTTACACCTACATCAACCCTCTTAACGGAACTGACCCGACCGGCCGTGTCATTGAAACGTTGTGGGATGTAGCCAATGTTGGCATGGATATCGCCTCGTTGGGATACAATCTGTGGCACCGCAATTGGCGTGATGCGGCAATCGATGCCGGCGGGCTTCTTGTAGATGCTACGGCAGCGGCAATCCCGGTTATTCCTGGTGGTATAGGCGCGGCAATCAAGGCTGCCAGAGCAGCGGATATGGTTGTTGATGGGGCTCAAGTCGAAGACAATATCATTGACACGGCACGGGCTGCGGATAATACCATTGGTGTGGTACAGGAACTACAAAAGCTGAATCGCTTTGCCCGCTATGGAGATGAGATTAGCAGCAGCCACCAACTTATTAAG